>JANXWI010000101.1 GCA_025351205.1 Deinococcus sp. | reverse complement strand
GCCGCCCCAGGGGCGGCCCTCTTCGCTGGTCCTCTTGCTGAAGGTTCTCACTTACTCCTTGTTCTGCACCTGCTGTCTCCAGCCTTCGGCCACCATGCCAGCGGCCTCACGTCCGCCCAGGCCGAAGGCCAGCGCAAACGCCACCGCCAGCGCCCCCAGCGTCAGCCCGAACGCCAGGTTCACGATCTGGAGCGCGATCCCCATCTGCTGCAGGGCCATCGCCCCGAACAACGCCAGTGTGGCGACGCGGGCCACGGTGCTCAACAGCCTGCTCTGGCCGCTCGCGCCGCTGGAAATCAAGCTCGCCGCCAGGCTCGCCAGGTAGATGCCCACGGCGAAGATGGCCAATCCCGCCAGCACCTTGCCTGCCACCACGATCAGCTGCGCCACCAGGCATGTTTTTGTTCATTGGCTGATTCATCATCTCTTTGGGTCTCACCGGGTCTGAGGATGGCCGTAACGCGTGGCGACCACTGTGATCTCTGGAAAGCGCCAGAAGGAGTTTCACAGGCGCTTCCCGACCAGGTGGCGTGGTCCACCTCCACTGTCCAAGGTCTGCGTTTCATCCTTCTCATCGTCACTGTACCTCCGTTCCTTATCTTGCCTTCATGAGTCTAAGGGCCTTTCTCTATGACGCCGACGGAAGTGACCGCCCGGTGGAGCTGCGCGACCAGCGCCTGCAAGACCTCACCGACCGGCAACTGCTGTGGATTGACGTCACCGGCCAGGACCGCAGCGAGATCGAACTGGTAGGCAGCACCGTGCACTTGCACCGCGAGTCGGTCAAAACCCTGCTCAACCCGATTGGTCGGCCCCGCCTGGACGTGTTCGGCGACTATTTTCAGGTGAATGTGGTGGCCATCGAACCTGCTCAGGCGGGAGACGAACCCAGTTTCCGGCAGCTGCCTCTGGACTTCTTCTCCGGTCCGAACTATCTGGTGACTGTACACGCCGACGAGTTGCAGTTCCTTCAGGACTTCGACGACCGGGTGCGGGCCGACAGCGGCCTGGGGGCACTGGACTCGGCGTCGTTCCTGGCCGCCCTGCTGGACTGGCACATCAACAGCTATTTCCGGGTGCTCGAAACCTTTGAACAGGCCGTCGATGAGCTGGACGAGGAGGTGCTGCTGCATCCTAACGACCGCGAGTTCCTGCAAGACCTGGTGGAGTTGCGGCGGCGGGTGGGGCAGCTGCGGCGTGTCCTGGCCCCGCACCGGGAGGTGTTCTCCGGGCTGGCGCGGCCGGATTTTCAGGGCCTGGCCAGCACAGACGCCGGCCCGCAGTTCCGGGCGCTCGACGACCGCTTCGAGCGGGCGATGGACGCCGCCGAGAACGCCCGCGACCTGGTGCTGGGATCGTTCGACCTGTACATGGCCGGGACGGGGCGCAAGACCAACGACGCGGTGCAACTGCTGACCGTCGTGACCGTCTCGCTGGGCATCGTGGGCGCGGTGGCCGGGGTGATGGGCACCAACTTCACCGTTGAGTTTTTCAAGGCGGGCGTGAAGGGCTTCGCCTGGATGCTGGTGGGCATGGGAGTGTTGATCGCCCTGGTGTTGCTGCTGGCCCGCAGAAGAAAGTGGATCTGAGAGAATATAAGGACAGCCCTAACTGGAGTTGCACCTCTGCTGCGTAGCTCAGGTTAAGCGATGCGTCTCAGGCTTGCGGGGTACTGAGCTTCAAATTCGGCCGGGCTGACGTACCTCAAGTTGGGGGTGGTTTAAGGAAGCTTGTATGTTGAGAGGGTCAGGGCAACCTGACAAACTCAAGGACGCTTGGGTGCCGGGGAAGGATGAACACGTTAGGGAAGCAAGGGCTTTGACCCTGCGTAGCAGATTCCTGTCGCCTTCCTCAAGCTCTTTCAGGTCGGACGGTATCGTAGGCCCCCAGTTCTCCGGGTGAGCCTGAATGTACAAGCATGACCACGAGGGCAACTGCACATCAAGCAGGGAGGGAGCGATGATTGTCGGCATCGATATTGCCAAGTCCTCCTTCGACGCCGGGTTGTGTTGCCTTAACCGGTTCGGGGTAGGCTGACCCGCCGTGACCGACGCCAAGCCTTACCGCCACCGTTTCCCGATGAACATCATTCAGCACGCTGTCTGGTTGTACCACCGCTTTCCCCTGAGTTACCGCGACGTCCAAGAATTGCTGCACGTGCGCGGCATCAACGTCAGTCATGAGACCCTCCGCGAGTGGTGCATCAAGTTCGGACCCCTCTTCGCTGAAGATCTGCGCCACCGGGAACCCCGGCGGGGTTCCCGGTGGCATCTCGACGAGGTGTGTACGAGCGTGGACGGCGTTCGACACTGGCTTTGGCGGGCCGTGGATGAGTACGGTTTCGTGCTCGATATCCTCCTCCAGCGGCATCGGGACACCGAAGCCGCGAAGATCTTCCTGACCCGGCTGCTGGGTGAATATGACGTCCCAAAGGTCATCCATACCGATCAGCTGC
>JANXWI010000192.1 GCA_025351205.1 Deinococcus sp. | reverse complement strand
CGTGAGGGCACCAACTGCGAGAACCTGCCGGAAACGCACGCGGTCCTCAAGCAGATGCGGCGACTTGTAGACACCGAGTACCCGGGCCGCCTGCTGCTGGCCGAGGCCAACCAGTGGCCCGAGGACGTGGCGCAGTATTTCGGCAGCGACGACGACCCCGAGTTTCACATGTGCTTCAACTTTCCCCTGATGCCCCGGCTGTACATGAGCCTGGGGCGCGAGGACGCCAGCAGCGTGCGCGAGATCATGGGCCGCCTGCCGACCATCCCGAAATTCGGGCAGTGGGCCACCTTTCTGCGCAACCACGACGAGCTGACGCTGGAGATGGTCAGCGACGACGAGCGGGCCTTCATGTACGCCGCCTACGCGCCGGACCCGCGCATGAAAATCAACGTGGGCATCCGGCGCAGGCTGGCCCCGCTGCTGGGCAACGACCGCCGCCGCCTGGAACTGCTGAACGCGGTGCTGCTGTCCCTGCCCGGCAGCCCGATCCTGTACTACGGCGACGAGATCGGCATGGGCGACGACCTGTCGCTGGCAGACCGCAACGGCGTGCGGACCCCGATGCAGTGGGACAGCGGCCCCAACGCCGGATTCTCGACGGCGCTGCCGGGCGACCTGTTCTTCCCGGTCATCACTGAAACGGTCTACGGCTCCGCGCGCATCAACGTGGACGCTGAGGAGCGCGACCCCGGCAGCCTGCTGCACTTCACCCGCCGATTGCTGGAGCTGCGCCGCGCCAATCCGGCTTTCGCGCTGGGCAGCCTGAAGTTCGTGGACACCGACAACCCGGCGCTTCTCGCCTATACCCGCGAGTACGAGGGGCAGACACTTCTGATCGTCGCCAACTTTTCGGCCAACGCCCAGTCGGCGCGGCTGGACCTGGGCCACCTGAACCACAGGACGCCGGTCACGCTCACGGGCGGCGCGGCCTTCCCGGCCATCACACCGGAGCCTTATCCGCTGAGCATCGGACGCCACGACTGGTTCTGGATGAAGCTGAACTGACCGGCGGCAACATGAACGATTTCTAAGTTCAGCCGGGTCTCAGCACGTTTCCTGCCCCGGCATCATGAGCGCCGCAGCGTGAGCGCGTCTGGACACCGCTGGACCTGGCGCATCTGAGGCCGGGTACCTGTCCAGCCTCGCTCTGGCCTGAGTCTGCCAACAGGCAATATTGCCCAGCTGTCTGTCGGATGTCCTTCAGTCTGGGTGACGGCGGCTCTGCAACACTGTGGGGGCGGGAGAAGGCAAAAAGCTGTTTGCCGTTAGGAACGTGAACATATTGACCTGGCATGACAAGCTGGACGCCTTCATATGGTGCTGAACCGAGCAGTGATCATCATTACGCTGGTGATTGCCACACTGAATTCACCCGCTGTCTTGTTTGAAAGCAAATCCTTCTTTCGACAAAGACTCTGAAAAGACAGATAGCAATGATGAACAAATAGCAGCAAATATGCGAAAACAACGATATACATGCCAGCAAACAGCACCCACAGGAGCCATCATGCCAGAAGTCATTTTATCCACACCGCCAAAGATAAGCAACGTGCGCCCCGGCAAATCCTCGCCGCTGGGGGCGCATTGGGATGGGCAGGGCACCAATTTTGCCCTCTACAGCGAGAACGCTGCGGGCATCACGCTATGCCTTTTCGACGAGGCCGGAACCGAGACGCAGTGGCCGCTGACCGAGCGCACCGCCCACGTCTGGCACGGCTACCTGCCACAGGTCGGGCCGGGGCAGCGCTACGGTTACCGGGTGGACGGCGAGTATGCCCCGGAGCGCGGGTTGCGCTTCAACCCCCACGTGGTCCTGACCGACCCCTACGCCCGTTCGCTGGCCGGAACCGAGCATTTCGATCAGGGCGTCTTCGCCTAAGACATGGCGGGCAAAGAAGACTCGGTGATGGCGACCAGCGACCAGCACGGCGCGCCCAGGGCGGTGGTGATCGACAATGCCTTCGACTGGCAGGGCGACACCCTCCCCGACGTGGCGTTTCACCAGTCCGTCATCTACGAGGCGCACGTCAAGGGCCTGAGCATGACGCACCCGGACGTGCCGGAACACCTGCGCGGCACCTACGCCGGTATGGCCACCGAGCCAGTGCTGAAGTACCTCCAGGACCTGGGCATCACCGCCATCGAGTTGATGCCAGTCCACCAGCACGTCGATGACCCCTTTCTGCTGCACAAGGGGCTGACCAACTACTGGGGCTATTCCAGTCTGGGGTTCTTCACCCCCGACGTGCGCTACAGCGCTTATGCCAACCGGGGCCAGCCGGGCGGTGAACTGGGCGGCGAGGTGCGCGAGTTCAAGGAGCTGGTGCGCGCCCTGCACGCGGCGGGCATCGAGGTGATTCTGGACGTGGTGTACAACCACACCGCAGAGGGCAACCACATGGGGCCGACCTTCAGCTTCAAGGGCATCGACAACCCCACCTACTACCGGCTGGTGGACAGCGACAGGCGCTTCTACTACGACACCACCGGCACCGGCAACAGCCTGAACGTGCGCCACCCGCAGACCCTCCAGCTGATCATGGACAGCCTGCGCTACTGGATCCAGGAGATGCACGTGGACGGCTTCCGCTTCGATCTGGCGAGCACGCTGGCGCGCGGCCTGCACGAGGTCGATCAGCTGTCGAGCTTTTTCACCATCATTCATCAGGACCCCATCATCAGCGGTGTGAAATTGATCGCCGAACCCTGGGACGTGGGCGAGGGCGGCTATCAGGTGGGCAACTTTCCGGTGCAGTGGGCCGAGTGGAACGGCATCTACCGCGACGACATGCGCAGGTTCTGGAAGGGTGACGGCGGGCTGGCGAGTGAAATGGGCTACCGCCTGACCGGATCGAGCGACCTGTACAAGGACGACGGGCGTGCGCCCTACGCCAGCATCAATTTCGTGACGGCCCACGACGGCTTCACGCTGCGCGACACCGTGACGTACCAGGACAAGCACAACGAGGCCAACGGCGAGGGCAACAACGACGGCAACAACGACAACGAGAGCTGGAACTGCGGCGTCGAGGGGCCGACCCGCGACCCGGCCATCAATGAGCTGCGTGCCCGCCAGCAGCGCAACATCCTGGCGACGCTGCTGCTCTCGCAGGGCACGCCGATGATCCTGGGCGGCGACGAGTTCGGGCGCACCCAGGACGGCAACAACAACGCCTACTGTCAGGACAACGGGCTGTCGTGGTTCGACTGGCAGAATCAGGACGCTGCCTTTCTGGAGTTCACCAAAAAGCTGATCCGGCTGCGGCGCGAACACCCGGCGCTGCACCGCCGCAAGTTCTTCTCGGGGCGGCCCATCCGGGGCGGGGTCAGCGACATCATCTGGCTGCGGCACGACGGCGCGAGTATGGAAGACCAGGACTGGCACAACAACCAGACCCAGTCTTTTGGCATGTTTCTCGACGGCAACGGCCTGAACGATCAGGACGCTCAGGGCAATCCACTGCACGACGACCACCTGCTGCTGCTGTTCTCGGCCAGCCACTACGAGCTGCCCTTCACGCTGCCCGGCCTGGGCGACTGCACCGACTGGGAACGCCTGCTCGACACCGCCGACGACGATGCCCCGAGCGCCGTGGTGATGGCGGGCGAGGAAGTGCGGCTCACCGCCCGCAGCGTTCAGCTGTACCGCTGCGCCCGGACGGTCTGAAGAATTCATTTCGACAAGGTTTTTTGCCTTGCATTCCCCTCGCCCCTTTCGGCTGACTGGTACGGCCCGGAAGCGGGAGGGGCGCTGCAAAGCAGCGGAGTGAGAGGGCGACCCGGTGCAGCGACCTTCATTCACTCTCAGCTTTCTCGCGTGTGTGCGCCCTACCCTTCAACTCTTGCCCTCTGTGGTCGTGCGTGCCGAAAGCCGTTTCCCGCCGCACCGCCTCAAGGTCTGGAGGCCCGTATGTCCAATCCCGAAACATTCAACCCAGCAGTGTCCAACACGGGAAACAGTTCCACCGTCAGCCCTGCGCCGCGCCTGGGAGCCATTCCGGGACCGCACGGCACCACCTTCCGGGCCTGGAGCACGCTCACCCGGCAGCTGGGCGTGTGCGTGAACGGCGTGACCACCGCCATGCAGCCGCTCGGCAACGGCCTGCACGAAATTACCCTCCTGGCCCCGGCGGGTAGCCGCTACCATTTTCTGCTGGACGGCGCGGCCACCCCCGACCCCTACGCCCGGTTTCTGCCGGACGGACTGCACCAGGACGCAGAGGTGATCGACCCGGAACGGTATGTCTGGCAGAACATCGACTGGAAGGGTCTGGCGCTGCACGAGTGCGTGTTCTACGAGCTGCACATCGGCACGTTTACTTCTGGCGGCACCTACGCCGCCGCACAGGAGCGTCTCCCGTACCTCAAGCAGCTGGGCGTCACGGCCATCGAACTGATGCCGCTGGCCGCCTTCCCGGGGCAGCGCGGCTGGGGGTACGACGGCGCGGCGCTGTTCGCTCCCTACGCCCCGTATGGCCGCCCCGACGAGCTGAAAGCCTTCGTGGACGCCGCGCACGGCCTGGGGCTGGCGGTGCTGCTGGACGTGGTGTACAACCATTTCGGCCCGGACGGTAATTCTCTGCCCGTCTACAGCCCGGAGTACTTCACGGACCGCTTCCAGAGCGCCTGGGGAGCGGGCCTGGATTACCGCGAAGCCCACATGCGCCGCTTCATTACCGACAACGCCCGCATGTGGCTGCAAGACTACCGCCTGGATGGACTGCGCCTGGACGCCACGCAGGCCATGTCCGACGACAGCGAGGTGCATATCTTATCCGAGCTGGCTCAGGAAGTTCACGCGCTGGGCGCGGACCTGGGCATGCGGCATCTGCTGCTGGCCGAGGACTACCGCAACCTGCCGGGCCTGGTCACTGAAACGGGCCTAGACGGCATCTGGGTGGACGATTTTCACCACGTGGTGCGCGTCACGCTGACGGGCGAGACCGACGGCTATTACGGCCCCTTCAAGCGCGGCGCGGCGGCGCTGGCCCACGTCATCACGCGCGGCTGGGTCTACGAGGGTCAGGACTGGCCCCTGGAGGGGCGCCCGCGCGGCCTGCCCGCCGACGACCTAGACGCGCCGAGCTTCGTGTACTTCATCCAGAACCACGACCAGATCGGCAACCGCGCCACCGGAGACCGGCTGCAACAGTTTCCGGGGGTGAGCATGCGGGCGTACCGGGCGGCCAGCCTGCTGCTGCTCACGTTGCCCATG
>JANXWI010000174.1 GCA_025351205.1 Deinococcus sp. | reverse complement strand
TACAGCCTGAACTGGCAGGCTCCCGGCTGGGACGGCACGCAGGAGGCGCTGGCGGCGGGGCCACTGCTCGTCTCGGCGGGCAGACTGGTGCTCGACCCCGTACGTGAGGGCTTCGACACCTCAGGCGGCATCTGGCGGGCGACGCGGCAGGTGGCCTTTATCGTGGTGGGCAACCAGAGTGGCGTCGCCTTCCTGGACAACGGCACCCCGAACGACTTCGCCCACGCCCTGCTGGGTGCGGGCGTGAGCAGCGCCATGCGGCTCGACAGCGGCAGCAGCGCCACCGTCTACGTGGCAGGCGGCTACCTGAACGCGGGCGGCTACCTGAACACCGTCTGGAGCCGCACCGTGCCCAACGCGCTGGTGTTCGTGCCCAGAGTGGGGGCGCAGGGCAGGTAGTGCAGCGTCGGGCGGTCAGTGGGCAACTTGATCGGACCATTTCAGATGCCCGGTCTGCTTTCCCCTCACCCTCTCGCTGCGCGAGGTCCCTCTCCCGGAGGTAGAGAGGAAACGGCCAAGGTCTTCCTCTTTCCCCCTCTACCTCTGGGAGACTGGTACAGCCCGCAGGGAGGGGCGCTGCGTCAGCAGCGGGGTGAGGGGCCACCCGCCAGGTCCGAGTGCGCCCTCCCGTTGCCGCGTTTCAGTCCTCGTCTTCCGGCATCAGGCTGCTGGGCGGGTCACTGGTGATCATGCTGCCCTGGCTGGCCACATCTATGGCGTCCTCGCCACGGTTGCGGGCCGATTCCGGGGCCTGCTGGAGGTCGGGCGTCTCGCTTTCCGGGTGAGATTGCTGCTGGCCCTGAAGCTGCGGCTCGGCGGTCTGCGGCAACCTGACCTGCTCGCTTTTATCTGGGCCGGTCTGCGGAATAGCCTCGCTGGGAAGATCGCTCATGCCCTGACCCTAACCCTCTCCACGCGCTGGCGAGTGAACGCGGGCCAAAGGAGGGTTGTGGAAGACGGCCTGCCTATCCCAGCCTCAGAATGCTCATGTTGCCGCGCAGCACGTACACCAGCACGCCTGCGCCGCCCAGCACCCCGGCCCGGCGTTCCAGTTCGCGCACTGTTTCGGGCAGGCCCACCCACTGCCGCCTGGGGTTCTCGCCCGGCTCCAGGTAAAAGCCCTCCGGCAGCGCCACGATCACCACCCGGCTGGCCCGCCCCCTGGCCCGCAGCGCCTGCGTCAGCAGCTCCGGCCCGGCGGTCTGAGTCAGCACGATCAGGTTGCTGCCGGGACGTGGCGGGGGAATGACAGCCCCCGTACCAGAGAGAGCGGTGCCGGGGGTGGCCCGCGCCTCGGCCAGCTTCCGCAAGGCCAGCCGCAATGCTTCCGGCGTGCTGCCAGACGGGGTTGCGCCTGCGTTGTCACTCAGCGCCACCGGCAGGCCCAGTTCCAGCGCCTCGTGAATCAGGCTGGCCGCCAGCCGCACCGCGCTTTCCAGGTACACCTCGTTGCCGCAGGTGTCTAGGTGAAGGTGCAGGCTGCTCGACGCGGTGCGTTCCAGCTCGCGCACGGTCAGCTCACCTTCCCCGCTGCCCGTATGCCGGGCACTCAGCCGCCAGTGAATCCGGCCCGGTGGGTCGCCCGGCACGTAGGGCCGCGCCCCGCGCAGGCTGATCGGGTCGTCGAGGCCATGCGTGCGCGACAGTTCGCCTTCGGACAGCAGCGGGCGCAGCAGGCGTGGCAGCCGCAGCCCATGCGTGCCGGGGTAGACCTCCAGGATGGTGGGTACGTCCAGCTCCAGGCTGTGCCAGAACAGCCCGAAGGGGTCGGCCCAGCGCAGCCTCGTTCCCGTCCAGCGGTAGACGCCGCGCCGGTTGAGGGTCAGCACGGTGTCGAAGCTGAGATGAGCCTCGCCCCAGACCAGCCCGCCCGCACTGAGTTGGGCTTCGGGCACCACCGTGAGCGGGGCCGGGTCTTCCAGAAGTACGCGCGTCGGCAGCCGCGCCCGCACCTTCAGCTCCACCCTCATGGGCAGTGTGCCCCCGGCGAAGCCCTGGGCGGGCAGGGTGCGCGTCAGGGTCACGTCGGGCGGGCGTTGCCACAGCTTCCAGACAGCGGCCAGCACGGTCAGCAGCAGCAGGGCGTACAGCAGGGCCAGGAGGCTCATCTCAGGCGCGCTCTTCCACCGGAACGGGCACCTCGGCCAGAACCTGCGCCACCACGCTCTCCGGTTGCACCCCGGTCAGGCGGGCCTCGGTGTGCAGCAGGAGGCGGTGGCCCAGCACTCCGGGCGCGGCGGCCTTGATGTCGGCGGGCGACACGAAGGCGCGCCCGTCCAGGTACGCCAGCGCCTGGGCCACGCCCTGAATCGCCAGGCTGGCGCGCGGGCCACCCCCCAGCGCCACCTGCGGGTGAACACGGCTGCGTGCGGTGATGGCCGCGACGTATCCGCGCAGCTCACCGTCCACCTTTACGCCGCGCACCCGGCCCCGCGCTTCCAGCAGCTCATCCGGCGTGGCGACGGCCTGTAACGCGTCGATGGGATGCCGTTCCTGCAACCGGGCGAGCATCCGCGCCTCCTGCGCCTCGCTGGGGTAGCCCACCGACAGCCGCAGCAGAAAGCGGTCCAGCTGAGCCTCGGGCAGGCGGTAGGTGCCCTCGAACTCCACGGGGTTCTGGGTCGCCACCACCACGAAGGGCTGCGCCAGGGTGTGCGTCACGCCGCTTTCCGATACCTGCCCCTCGCCCATCGCTTCGAGCAGCGCCGACTGGGTCTTGGGGGTGGCCCGGTTGATCTCGTCGGCCAGCAGCAGGCCGGTAAAGATCGGGCCGGGCACGAACACGAAGCTGCCGCCCCGGTACACGCTCACGCCGGTCACGTCGCTGGGCAGCAGGTCGGGCGTGAACTGCACCCGTTTGAACCCCAGCCCCAGGCTGATCGCCAGGGCGCGGGCCAGCATGGTCTTGCCGGTTCCGGGCGCGTCTTCTAGCAGGATATGTCCGCCCGCCAGAATCCCCGCCAGCGCGAGGCGGGTCACGGCCTCCTTGCCCACCAGCACGACGGCGACGTTGTTCAGGATGCGGGTCTGGAAGCTGGATTCGGGCTGGGGGTCAGAGTGGGTCATCGGGCCTCGGTGGTGCGGCGTAGAATGAAAGTATCAGAGGGAGCGAAAATGAACTTCGGGACACGCTGGACGCTGCCAATCCTCTGCCTGATCACGCTGACCGCCTGCCAGGGAACGGCGACGGTGACGCGCACCGCACCGCTGGAGGTGACGAAGGTGGTGCTGCCCGAGAGTGTGGGAGCGAGTGCCGAGATGAATATCGATCTGACGGTGGGCGAAGGCTGCTCCCAGACGGTTCCGGACGTCGTTGCCGAGCGCACGGACCACACCCTGCGGTTGACGGTGCAGCGGACGACGACGGTATCCGCTGATCCCGTTTCCTGTCTTCCGGTCTACAACTTCATCCAGAAAACCCATACCGACCCCGGCACGCCGCCCCGCACCAATCCCTTCGAGGTGTTCGTAAACGGCAAGTCTTACGGGACTGTTTTGGTCAGGTAGACGCATTCAGCCGTCCCCACCCGGCCAGCATCCCCCGGATACGTTCGGCGCTGGCCTCGGCCTGGGTGGCGTTGGCTTCGCTGAGCACGCCGCCGTAGCGCACCGGCAGGTACAGCCGGGTCAGGGTGTGCAGGTCGGCGGCGGCGGCGGGCAGCAGCAGGGAGAGCCGCACCGCGTAGTCTTCAGGCGTCTCGCTCTCGGCCCGTGCCAGCCCAGCGCCCGCCAGCACCCCTTCCAGCCCGCGCCACGCCAGCCGGACCCGGTGCAGCGGCGGTAGGGGAAAGGTGCCCCCATCAGCGGCAGCAGCAGACAGGGCGGGGGGCTGCTCAGCGCGCTCGGCCCGCAGCGTGCGGTACAGGTACACGGCGGCGGCGGCGAAAAAGAGCGTGGCGAAGACGATGCCCGCGTTCAGCAGCGGCGCAATCCAGGCGGGGGCAGGCCGCATGTTCGCGGCAGAGGTCTGGCCTTCCCCGCCGCCCGTGGCCCTCTGTGCCGCCGGGGGAGACAGGTTCAGGAATCCGCCCGGCCCGGTCCCCGCGCCCAGCACGCTCACCATGAACAGTGTGCCGAGCAGCGCCACGAGGGCCACGTACCCGGTCCAGTGGTTGCGGCCCGCCCGCTGCCTGCGGCGCATCTGCTGGAACACGAGCAGAATACACACCACGATCAGCAGCCCGGTCAGTGGCACCAGCGGGCGCAGCAGCAGCGACTGGTCTTCTTCGGGCGGCGGAACCAGCTGCGGCGCAGCGCGTGGCCGGGCGCTGCCTCCGGTCTGCGTGGCTGTGGGCGGGGGCTGAGACGGCAGGGCAGAACTCGGAACGCTCAACTTTCCTGGAGTGGTTGCCGTCTGCACGGGCGCGGCAGGGAAGACCTGCCCCAGCAGCAGTCCGGCCCCCACCAGCGCCAGCGCCGCGCCCACCACCAGGGCCAGCGTCCGGCCCCGGCTGGGCGATTCCAGCCGCAGGCGCGGGCGACTGTCGGCCCCGCTCAGGCCCAGGGCGGCAATCAGCAGCGCGGGCAGCCCCAGCGGGCTGGGAAACAGCAGCAGCGCGGCGGCGGGCAGCAGCAGGCCGCGCCGGAGTCCGCCTTCCAGCGCCCGCAGCGAGGCCAGCGCCAGCAGCCCCACCACCGCCGTCTGGGCAAACAGCGTGCCTGAAGCGAAGAGTCGTCCCGGAGCCGCCCCGAACAGCAGCGGAAGCGAGACGGCCACCGCCGCCAGCAGCACCAGCAGCGCCCCGATAGAATTCAGCTCCTCGCCCAGCGTTGACAGGGCCAGCGCCGCGCACAGAGCCAGGCAGACCCACCAGGGCAGCAGGCCAATCGCGGTGAATGGCAGCAGCACACCCAGCCAGGGCTGCCAGGACAGGCGGGCAGGCAAAGCGGCGCTGCCTGACACGGGCATATCAGCATCGGTCCAGGGCGCAGAGGGCTGAGCATCGGGCATCTGGAACACAGGGTAATGGATTGGTTGTCGGGGAGATTGTCAACCCCGCCTGAACGCCTTCCTGCCACGGTAGCTCCCCTTCCCCTTCGTCCCGGCCAGGGGGCGTAACATGAGAGCATGACTGGCCTCCACACTCCTGCCGCCTCCAGCGCCGACGTGCTGGACGGCCCGCTCAGCGCCCCTGGGCTTCCCGCTTCGGCCCTGCTCGATAAGGCCGCGCGCGGCGAACGCCTGAACCACCAAGAGATCACCTCTCTCTACGACCTGCCGCTGCCCGATGTGGCCGCCGTGGCGCACGAGTTGCGGCTCCAGCGCAGCCCCGCCGATACGGTCACGTTTCTGATCGACAGAAACATCAACTACACCAACGTCTGCAACGTGGGCTGCAACTTCTGCGCCTTCTACCGCACGCCGCGCCAGAAGGACAGTTACACGCTGGACTACGAGCAGGTTTCCGCCAAGATCACCGAGCTGGAGGCGGTCAACGGCACCCGCATCCTGATGCAGGGCGGCGTGAACCCGGCCCTCGGCCTGGACTACTACACCGGCCTGCTGCGGCACATCAAGGCGCACCATCCCAGCATCAGAATCGACGCTTTTTCGCCCGAAGAAGTGCTGTTCATGGAGAAGACCTTCGGGCTGAGCCTGGACGCGCTGCTCGACGTGCTGATAGAGGCCGGGCTGGACGGACTGCCGGGTGCAGGCGGCGAGATTCTGGAGGACGACGTGCGGGCCAAAGCCGCCCCGGCGCGCATCCGCTCCGACGACTGGTTCCGCATTCTCGACGCCGCTCAGCGCAAGGGGCTGTACACCATTTCAACCATGGTGATCGGCTTCGGCGAGACTCATGCCCAGCGGGCCAGCCACCTGCTCAAGATTCGTGACCAGCAGGACATCGCCAACGCCAGTCCAGCAGAGGGCGGGAACGGCAACGGCTTCTCCGGCTTCGCCATGTGGACGCTCCAGACCGAGAA
>JANXWI010000221.1 GCA_025351205.1 Deinococcus sp. | reverse complement strand
CTGGGCAAGATCAAGGCCAAGGCCACCAAGATCGCCGCGCACCTGCTGGAAGCGGCCCCCGAAGACGTGGAGCAGGTGGACGGCTCCTTCCGCGTGAAGGGCGTGCCCGAGGGCGGCAAGAGCTTCTTCGACATCGCCCTGATGGCCCACCTGGCGCACAACTTCCCCGCCGACATGGAGCCGGGCTTAGAAGAGCAGTACATGTACGACCCCAAGAACTTCGTGTACCCCTTCGGCACGCACATCGCGGTGGTCGAGGTGGACGCCGACACCGGCAAGGTGAAGCTGCGGCAGTACGTGGCCGTGGACGACTGCGGCCCGCTGATGAACCCGCTGATCGTGGAAGGGCAGGTGCACGGCGGCATCGCGCAGGGCTTCGGGCAGGCGGTGCTGGAAGAGACGGTGTACGACGACGACGGCAACCTGCTGAGCGGCAACTTCATGGAGTACGCCATGCCCCGCGCCGAGGACATGGTGCAGATTCAGGTGGACCACACTGTGACTCCCAGCCCCCACAACCCGCTGGGCGTGAAGGGCATCGGCGAGTCGGGCACCATTTCCAGCACGGCTGCCGTAGCAAACGCCGTGGTCAACGCGCTGGAGGCCTTCGGCATCAATCACCTCGACATGCCCTACACCCCCGAGAAGGTCTGGCAGGCCATTCAGGCGGCCAGGAAGGACACGTTGCAGGCGGCGGACGACTGAGAAAAGCTGTACAGCAATCGCTTCGCTCACTCCCCTCACCCCGCTGCTTCGCAGCGCCCCTCTCCCGCAAGGGGCGAGGGGCAAAGGTCAGGCGGCGGCGATCAGTCAATGTCTGCTGGCCGTTCCCACAAGCGACAAGCAACACGCCACGGGCATCTGTTTCTGGAGGTTCATCCATGTACACCACCGACTTCGACTACCACCGCGCCACCAGCGTCCAGAATGCGCTGGAACTGCTGGCCGCCAACGACGGGGCCAAGCTGCTGGCGGGCGGGCACTCGCTCGTGCCGTCCATGAAGCTTCGTCTGGCCTCGCCCAGCGCCCTGATCGACATTTCACAGGTCAAGGAGTTGCAGGGCATCCGGCAGGAGGGCGACACCCTGATCATCGGGGCGGGCACCACCCACGCGCAGATTCTGCACAGTGACCTGCTCAAGGAACTCTGCCCGATTCTGCCCGAGGCCGCCGACTACATCGGTGATCCGATGGTCCGCAACTGTGGCACCATCGGCGGCGCTGTGGCCCACGCCGACCCCGCCGCCGACTACCCTGCGAGCATGCTGGCGCTGGAGGCCAGTTTCAAGCTGGTTTCGCAGACCGGAGAGCGCGTGGTGGCCGCCGCCGACTTCTTCCATGGCATGTTCGAGACCGCCGTGCAGGAAGGCGAGATGCTGACCGAGATTCATATCCCCGTGCAGGCCGGGGCAAAGATGAGCTACGCCAAGTTCCCGCATCCGGCCAGCCACTACGCCATCGTCGGCGTGGCGGTGGTGCTGACCGGCAGCGGCGCGAAGGTGGCCCTGACCGGGGCGGGCGCGAAGGCCATGCGTCTGCCGCGCGTCGAGGCGGCGCTGGGCAGCGATTACAGCGAGGCCAACGTGGCCGCCGCCACCCAGAACGCGGTGGACGCTGGCGACCTGCTCGGGGACCGTTTCGCCAGCGCCGAGTACCGGGCGCATCTGGCGGGGGTGTTTGCTCAGCGGGCGATTGCCCAGGCGACGGCTTAGACTTCCGGTTGTGCCGACTCCCTGCCCTGGTGGCGGGGAGTTTTCTCGTGCCCTGTTCTACCAGGCCTTGAGGGCGTTCAGATCATCCTCGTCGAGCGGCGTGAGCACACTTCTGATGGCGAATGGCTCACCCCGCCCCGCCGCCTTGTTGGCGTCGAATTTCTCCCTGAGCCTGTGAAACAGTTCAATCATTTCTCTCAGCATGTCGGTGGCCTCCTCCTGGGTCAGCAGGCCAGCAGTCAGGCCGCTGAAGGCATTGAGTCGTGGTCCCTGCCAACCGGTCAGGACGCCGCGCAGCTCGGCGTCGGCGTAGCTCTCGTCCATCTGCGTTTCCTGCCCGTCCCAGTAGAGCCGCAGTCCCCACTCGCGTCCCCGCCCCTGCTCGGCGATGGCCCGCTCGAACTCCCGACCTCCAGCGCGGGCCAGCCGCTGATCAATAGGCAGAAACTGGCGTTCAAAGTGTTCGCTGAAATCGGCGTCCGGGGTCAGGGCACGCGGCACGAAATAGGCTTCGGCGCTGGCCCGGTAGTGGCGGATGGGCCGTCCGGCACGCGGTTCGCGGCGGGTTTCACAGAGCAGCCCGGCGGCCAGCAGCGACTGAAGGTCGCGGTGCACCACGCGCAGGTCGAGACCCAGCGCCCGCGCCGCGCCGCCCGCCGTCTGCTCACGCGTCAGAAACTGCCCCAGTATCCTGCCGACCCTGGGAGTCGTCAGCAGCCGTATGGCCTGCGGATCGGTGACGTGCTGGAGGCTACTCACACTGACATCTTACCGTGTGACTTGGGCCGGATGCACCCTGTGGGCATGACCAATTACGAGGAGATTCATGCTGCTGCTCTGGCCCACGTGAACACCCTGCGCCAGGAAGCGGCCATAGAACGGGCCACTCGTCTTCCATCCCGCCTGCGCCTCCCCGGCGTGCAGGTCCACATTCCTTTCACCCGCTGGACGTTTTCACTGAGCTTACACCTCGCCCGCTGATCTGCTTTCCCCCCAAATCGTCACCCTTCCCCCGCCCTGCCCCTTATGCCTCCGCTACACTCCCCGGCATGGATCTTCCCGCCCTCCGCAGCGCCCTGCTCGGCTGGTTCGCTGCCCAGGGGCGTGAGTTGCCCTGGCGGCTGACTGGAGCGGATGGGCAGCGCGACCCTTACCGCGTCTGGGTGGCCGAGGTGCTGCTGCAACAGACGCAGGTCGCGCGCGGGCGGATGTATTTCGAGCGCTTCCTGACCGCCTTCCCAGGCGTGCAGGCGCTGGCAGAGGCACCCCAGGAAGCGGTTCTGAAAGCCTGGGAGGGCTGCGGCTACTACGCCCGCGCCCGCAACATGCACAGGGCCGCGCAGCTCATGGCCGAAACGGGTATTCCGACCACCTACGACGGCTGGCTGGCTCTGCCGGGCATCGGGCCGTACACGGCGGCGGCGGTGGCCTCGCTGGCCTACGGGGAGCAGCGGGCGGTGCTCGACGGCAACGTGCGGCGGGTGCTGAGCAGGTTATATGCCGTGTTGCAGCCCACCGACCTGTGGGCGCAGCAGAC
>JANXWI010000147.1 GCA_025351205.1 Deinococcus sp. | reverse complement strand
CTTCATGTTTGCCGCCAGTGCCGACGGACAGGTGCAGAAGTTCGATACCTGGGACGACGCCAATTCGCCCAACCGCCAGATCACGCCCGGAGCCAACCTGACCGCCAACTTCGTACTCAACACCCCGCCCGCCTTTAACGTGACCCGGATTCTGTTCCGGCCCGGCACCGATACGCTCACGGGTGGGCGCACCAGGGGCCTACCTTTCGCCCCGGTGAGCAACATGGAATTCGCGCTGAAGTGCAAGTAGGCGGGTCCGCTCTATCCTGAGCCATGCCGCCCGCCCTGCACATTGCCCGCGCCGAAGTGTTCCTGCTCAAGCTGCCGCTCAAGTTCAGGTTCGAGACCAGCTTCGGGGTGCAGACCGCCAAAACGGTGCCGCTGATCGTGCTGCATGGCGCGAATGATGAGGTGGGGCTGGGCGAGGGCGTGATGGAAGACGCGCCGATGTTCCGCGAGGAAACCGTCACCGGGGCGCTGTATTTGCTCAAAGAGCTGTTTCTGCCCGCCATTCTGGGCCAGAGCTTCGCCAACCCGCAGGCCATGATGCTCGCCTTGAGTGGCTTCCGGGGCAACCCGATGGCAAAAGCCATGCTGGAGGCCGCCGCCTGGGACCTGTGGGCGCGGGGGCTGGGCGTGCCGCTGGCACATCTGCTGGGCGGGGTGCGCGAACGGGTGGCGGTGGGCGTCAGCCTGGGCATTCAGGCGAGCGAGGCGGCCACGGTGCAGGCCGTGGAAGCGCATCTGGCGCAGGGCTACCGCCGCATCAAGCTCAAGATCAAACCCGGCTGGGACGTGCAGCCGGTGGCGGCGGTGCGGGCGGCCTTCCCCGACATTGCCCTGACAGTGGACGCCAACAGCGCCTACAGCCTGGCCGACACCCGCGTCTTTCAGACACTGGACGCTTATAACCTGGACTACATCGAGCAGCCGCTGGCCTACGACGACCTGCAAGACCACGCCGCCTTGCAGTCGCGCATCGGGACGCCGCTGTGCCTGGACGAGAGCATCGTCAGTGCCCGGGCGGCCCGGCAGGCGCTGGCCCTGGACGCCGGGCGGGTCATCAACGTCAAGCAGGGGCGGGTGGGCGGCGTGGCCGAGAGCCTGCGGATTCATGACGTGGCGCAGGCCTTTTCCGCGCCGCTGTGGTGCGGCGGCATGCTGGAAAGCGGCGTGGGCCGGGCGCTGAACATCCACCTGTCCACCCTGCCGGGGTTCAGCAAGCCGGGCGACACCGCCAGCGCCAGCCGCTACTGGGACACCGACACGGTGAACGAGCCGCTGGAGATGATCGGCGGATACCAGATGGTGCCGAGTGGGCCGGGCCTGGGCGTGAGCCTCAACCGCGAGTTCGTGCAGAGCGTGGCGAGCGAGCACTGGACCACGGATGGCGGGCGTTGAGCCAGCTGTTCACCATCCGGCCCGTGACCGGGGCACACCAGATGAGGGCGCTGGAAGAGGTGCAGATCGCCGCCTGGGGCTACCCGGAACGCGAGGTGCTGCCCGGCACCATGCTGAGAATCAGCGCGGCGACGGGCGGGATTGTGCTGGGGGCCTACCCGGAAGGCTCGGACGTTCCCTTCGGGCTGGCCTACGGCTTTCCGGCCATGCGAGCCGGGCGGCCCGGCCATCCCCCGGAACTCTGGCACCACTCTCACCTGCTGGCGGTGGCCCCCCGGTGGCGTGGCAGCGGGGCGGCGGTGGCGCTCAAACTGGCGCAGCGGCAGGCCGCGCTGGCGCAGGGACACACCCGCATGACCTGGACCTTCGACCCGCTGATCGCCCGCAACGCCCGCCTGAACCTGGGCAAGCTGGGCGCGCGGGCCGTGAGCTACCACCCGGACTGGTATGACCTGGGCACGGACGTACCGGCAGACCGCCTGATGGTCGAGTGGGACCTGACGCGGGAGGTGAGCGGGCGTTCGGCAGACCTTCCAGGCGGCGAGACGGTGCTGGCAGCCGACGGGGCCGAACCTGGGACGCCGAAGCTGGACGCAGCGACTTCTCTCCTGCTGGCAGAGGTGCCGATCCATGCCGAGACGCTGCCCACCGAGATGCGGCTGCGCTGGCGGCTGGCGCTGCGCGCCGTGCTGGGCGGGTATCTGGCGCGCGGCTACGCCGTGACCGGGCTGGCGCGGCAGGGTGAGCGGGCCTGGTACGTGCTGGAGCGTTCGGCAGGCGACACTCAGGGCGTGTAGAGCATTTGTCCGAACTCCGCTGCCGAAATAACTGCCTTTCGTCAGCTCCATTGTCTTGGGCAGAACGGACGCGCCTGGGCACGCCTGCCCGCCTCCCAAATCCTCGACTAAATTCACTCCTGTCTTGGACAGAACAGCGCCCATGAGGACGCTTCGCTGCTTGGGCAGAACGGACGCGCCTTCTTGGTCAGAGCAGCGCGGTTGACCACGCTTGACCGCTGGGCACGCCTGCCCGCTCCAATTGGTCAAAAAGAGAACGCCTTTTTGACAAATGCTCTTGTACATAGACAACCGATCAGGACGGGGTGAATTTAGGCCGCTTCGCTCCCTCACCCTTGAGGGGGGAGGGCTGGGGAGGGGGTGAACGGGCTGAGCATCCAATGACTTACCAGAAGTTGACTCCCCATCCTGATCGGTTGACGGTGTACTTAGACCCCCTCCACACTGCCCCGCGCCTGCATGAAGGTTTCCTGGGCGCTCAGGTCGCCGCTCAATTTGCGGTATACCCCGTCTTGCCCCAGCGCCCAGCTGCCGCGCGTGTCGGCCCACTCGGCGGCCACCAGGTCCAGCACGCCCTGTTTGTGCAGCGGGTCATCGACCGGGGCCAGCACCTCAACCCGGCGGTCCAGGTTGCGGCTCATCCAGTCGGCGCTGCCGATGTAGACCTGAGAGGTTTTTTCACCCTCCGCGCCGTACCCGAAGGCGTACACACGGGCATGTTCCAGATAACGTCCCAGCAGGCTGTGGACCCGCACGTTCTCCGACAGGCCCGGCACGCCCGGACGCAGGCAGCACACGCCCCGGATCATCAGATCGATCTTCACGCCCGCCTGCGAGGCCTTGTAGATGCCGCCGATCATGGCCGGGTCGGTGAGCTGGTTGATCTTGATGCTGGCCCAGGCCCGCTGGCCTGCCTGCGCCTGCTCAGACACCACCTGAAGCCAGTCCAGCAGGCCGCTGCGGGCGGTGTCGGGGGCCACCAGCAGGCGCACGTACTCGGCCTCAGCGTAGCCGGTCAGGTGGTTAAACAGCTGCGCCACATCCGCGCCCAGTTCCTCGCCCGCCGACAGCAGCGACAGGTCGGTGTACAGCCTCGCGGTCTTGGCGTTGTAGTTGCCGGTGCCCACGTGCACGTAGGAGCGCAGGCGGCCCTGTTCGCGGCGGATCACCAGCGTCACCTTGCCGTGGACCTTCAGACCCAGGACGCCGTACACCACGTGCGCCCCGGCCCGCTCCAGCTGCCGCGCCCAGGAAATGTTACGCTGCTCGTCGAAACGGGCCTTGAGTTCGATCAGTGCGACCACCTGCTTGCCGTTCTCGGCGGCGGTGCGCAGAGCGCCCAGCAGCCGCCGGTCGTCTCCGGTGCGGTAGAGCGTCTGCTTGATCGCCAGCACGTCCGGGTCAGCGGCGGCGGCCTCCAGAAAGGCCAGCACCCCGGCGAAACTGTCGTAGGGGTGGTGCAGCAGCTGATCACCGCGCTGCAACTCGGCAAACACCCCGCCCTCGTCCTCGTCGGCCTCGGCCACGTAGCCCGGCACGTGCGGCGTGAACAGCGGAAAGCTCAGCTCGGGCCGCTGCCTGGACACGTCCTGGGCCGGAAAGCCCATCAGATCGGCGGTGCCCAGCGGGCCTTCGAGCAGGAACACGTCGTGGTCGTCGAGCTTCAGGTTCCCGGCCAGAAAGGCGAGCAGGGGACCGGGCATCTCGCGCGTGACCTCCAGCCGCACCACCGCGCCGAACCTGCGCCGCCGCAGCCCGTCCTCGATGGTGGCCAGCAGGTCCTCGGCCTCGTCCTCGTCGAACTCGTAGTCGGTGTTGCGGGTCACCCGGAAGCCGTAGGCCGCCAGCACCTCGCGGCCCCGGAACAGTTCGTTCAGGTGTTCGGCGATCACGTCTTCGAGCAGCAGGTACGCCTCGCCGATCACCACGAAGCGCGGCAGCACCCCAACCGGAATCTTGACACGGGCGAACTCCGGCTCGCTCTCCTGGCCGTCTCTGAGCAGCACGGCCAGGTTCAGGCTGAGGTTGGAAATGTACGGAAACGGGTGGCTCGGGTCCACGATCAGCGGCGTGAGCACGGGCTGGATCTGACTCAGATAATGGCTTTGCAGGGCGGCCCGCGCCTTTTTGCCCAGGTCGGCCACCCGCGAAATCTTGACGCCCGCCGCGTAGAGGTCGGCCAGCGACCTGCGTGCGGCCTTTTCGATGTCGCGCAGCATGACGTGGGTGCGTTCACGGACCAGCGCCAGCGTTTCGCGCGGCAGCAACCCGTCGGGCGACTTGACAAGGACGCCCGCCGCGATCTGGCGGTGAACCCCGGCCACGCGCACCATGAAGAACTCGTCGAGGTTGCTGCCGCAGATGGCCGCATATTTTAGCCGCTCCAGCACCGGATTGCGCTCATCCTGGGCCTCGGCCAGCACGCGCTCGTTGAAGGCCAGCCAGCTCAGCTCACGGTTCAGGAAGGTGCTGTCACTCAGGGCGCTGGCCGGGAACGTCTCGCCGGGAACAGATTTTTTGTGTTTCATGTGGTCTCTCGTGAGGGTAGCGGAAAGGCGTCAGCGGGAAGTCAATGTTCAGACCCTCCAACTCACTTTGCCCAGCGTTTCAGCAGCAGCACCGCGTTCTGGCCACCGAAGGCGAAGCTGTTGCTCATGGCGTACTCGACCTGCTGCTCACGGGCGTGGTTGGGAATGAAATCCAGCGTGAGCAGGGGATCGGGATCGTGGTAATTGACCGTGGGCGGCAGGATCCCGTCTCGCAGCGCCTGGGCGCAGGCAATCGCCTCGATGGCCCCCGCCGCGCCCAGCAGGTGCCCGGTCATGCCCTTGGTGCTGCTGACCGCCAGTCTGGAGGCGTGCCCTTGGTACACTGCCTGGATGGCCAGCGTCTCGTTCAGGTCGTTGGCGGGCGTGCTGGTGCCGTGGGCGTTGATGTAGCCCACCTCGTCGGGCCGCACGCCCGCACCCCTGAGGGTGGCCCGCATGGCGACCTGCGCCCCCCGGCCCTCGGGCGCGGGCATGGTGACGTGGAAGGCGTCGGCGCTCGTCCCGTAGCCCACCAGCTCGGCGTGAATGCGCGCGCCGCGCGCGAGGGCGTGTTCCAGCTCCTCGATCACCAGAATGCCCGCCCCCTCGCCCAGCACGAAGCCGTCGCGGCTGGCCGAAAACGGGCGGCTGGCCGTTTCGGGTGAATAGTTGCGGGTGCTCAGAGCCTTCATGTTGCCGAAACTGCCAATCGACATCGGGGTGATGGCCGCCTCCGCGCCGCCGGTCAGCATGATGTCGGCCAGGCCCAGCTGGATGGTGCGGAAGGCGTCGCCAATCGCGCCCGAGCCGGTGGCGCAGGCGGTGACCACGGTGCTGCTCGGCCCGGTCAGCCCGTAGCGCATGGCCACGTGCCCGGAGGCCATGTTGCAGATGATCATGGGAATGAACATCGGGCTGACCCGGTTGGCCCCGCGCCCGTGGGCGATGCCCGACTGTTCCTCCCAGGTCTCCATGCCGCCCACGCCGGTCCCGATGATGGTCCCGGTCTGTTCGCCGCTCAGCTGTTCAGGCGTCAGGCCGCTGTCGGCCACCGCCAGCTGCGCGCCGATCAGGGCCAGCTGCACGAAGCGGTCCATGCGCTTGGCCTCGCGGGCGTCGATGTAGCCGCTCAGGTCGGCGGTGATTTCCCCGGCGATCTTGGCCGGGTAGTTGGTGACGTCGAAGCGGGTGATCGGCCCGATGCCGTTTTTGCCCTCGCGCTGGCCCTGGGCGAACGCCGCGTCTCCGATGCCGATGGGCGTGACCGGCCCCATGCCGGTGATCACGACGCGCTTCATTGAAGGGGCCTGACCGTGAGGGCAGACACGGGAGGAACGGTCACCGATTTGAAGTTGATCATCAACGTATTGCGGGACGGTCTATTCACGAGATTTGGCATGGGTGGGCCTCCGAATGGGCTAAATATACCGGACGCGCCCTGAACCGACTTCAACAGGATTTCATACGGACTCCGACTTGAATCCTGTATGAAATACGGGTTCAATCCGACCAACGGGAGAAGGAGAAGGTACGGGTTCTGCGGTATGGACGCGCAGGCGGCGCTTTCCCGACTGTGCGGGAATTGAGCGGAATCCGTATCATGTACCGAAATTCCGGACCGTCAGGTTACGGGCCAGGAAAAAACGTCACGACAGAAGTAAATTACAAACAGGAGGCGCGGCTCCGGGCCACACCTCCTGTCCTGTCCGACACCGAACTGTCAGACGCTGAACTGCTCAACCCCGGCCCGTTCTGCACTGGCCCGTTCTGCACTGGCCTGGGCTGCCCGACTCTGAGCTGCCCGACTCCGGCCTACTGCTTGCTGGCGATGTAATCCACGGCGGCCTGCACCGTGCGAATCTGCTCGGCGTCCTCGTCGGCAATGCTGACGCCGAACTTGTCTTCCAGGCCCATGATGAGTTCCACGGTCTCCAGGCTGTCTGCGCCCAGGTCTTCCACGAAGCGGGCCTCTGGAACGACCTTGGCCTCATCCACGCCCAGCTTGTCTACGATAACTTCTTTGACCTGATCGAATGTTTCCATGTGATGACCTCCGTTGTTTGACAGTCCGGCCCAGTGTAACAGCCTGGACCCGGTGTGGAGTCGGGCGAGGCGGCGGAGCCAGGTCACGTCGGCTGTCGGCTCCCGGCCCGCCGTGAACAGCGCGGCCAGGCATGCCCAGCGGTCAAGCGTGGGCAGCGTCCAAGCGCCTGCGGGGGAGGAGTGGCATGGTCATCCGCGTTCTTGGTCAGGACAGCGCCCAGCAGGCGCTTGACCGCTCCGTTTACGACGACAGCTGTTTTGGACAAGATACCGCGCTGCTCTGACCAAGAAGGCGCGCTGTTCTGGTCAAGAAGTGGTCAAGCGTCCTCACGGATCGCTGTCTTGACCAGGCAGCGAAGCGTACTCATGCGCGTTGTTCTCGCCAAGAAGAAGCCCTTCCTCTCTCCAGATTCGTTGGCGTGTTCTTGTTCATCCTGAAACGAGGGGCAACCCCGCCAGCACCACACCCACACCCAGCCACTGATAGCGCCGCAGCCGTTCGCGCAGCACCAGGGCCGCCATCAGAGCCGTGAACACCGGGTACAGGTTGGTCAGCAGGCCTGCCACGGCCAGCGGGCCGCTGCGGGCCGCCAGTGTGAAGAACAGGTTGCCCAGCACGTCGCCTGGGAACGACCCCAGGATCAGCCAGGGAGCCTGTGGGCGCAGGCCACCCTGCCGCGCCGCCAGCAGCAGGGCCACCACACTGCTCGCCAGCCTCGCTGCGGCCAGCGGCCAGAACACCGCGCCCCCAGACTCTTTACCGGAAGCGCGGGCCAGCAACACGAAAAACAGCCCGAAGCCCAGCCCGGCAAACAGGGCCAGCGGCAGCCCGCCGCGCCCACCGTGCGAGGGTGCGAGCGAGAAGGCCACGATGCCCGCCAGGATCAGCGCCATGCCCAGCAGCCGGGTTGGTGTCAGGGTCTCACCGGCAATCACCCCCGCCAGCACCGGCACGATGGCCCCCAGCGCCGCCGAGCTGACCGACACCACGCCCATCGGCCCCAGCGCCAGCGCCCGGAAAAACAGCACCACCGCCACCATGCCCACCAGTCCGGTCAGGGCGGCCAGCCACAGCAGGGACGCGGGCGGCAGCCGTTCGTGCGTGGCGAGGGCCACAGCCACATAAACGATCAGCCCCAGCGGATGCGTGAGCGCCACCACCCGGATGGCCGGATTGTGCCGCGAGGCCAGCCCCGCCGAGAAATCGCCCACCCCGTAGATGAGGGCCGAGAGCAGGGCGTAGACGCTGGAAGGATTCACCTGAAGATCACCGCGCCACTGTAGCGCCCGGCGGTCAGATTACTGCTGCATCCAACCGACCCAGAAGCGGGACCGGAGTGGAAGGCCCGGACGCAGACGCCCGCAGCGGGCACGGTAAGGTAGACCCGGCGGGGTGGTCCCGTTGGAAATCAGGATATTGCCGCCCTCAATGTCTGGGTCGGCCTCGGCGGAACGCAGACACGCCCGCACAGACTGCACACTGAACCGCCTGCCCGTCAGCGCCGTGTAAAAGTCGGCGGCCAGTCGCAGGTCGGCGGCGTTCGCACCCTCGCCCAGTTCGGGCAGTGCCAGCCGGGCATTGCTGATCCAGCGTCCCTGGCTGGGCGGCGTGTTCGTAACCCGCACATCCAGATTCAGTTCCGCGCCGTCACGCAGCCGGTACGTGACCTGCTGCCCGTCGTGCCAGCCCATATTGATTTCGGTGTTCTGCCGTACCGCTGCCTGAATGCAGCCGTAGCGTTTGCAGAAGCTCGTGTCCTGAAGTTGGACTTCGCGGCCCAGCCAGGCGGTTTCGGGGGCAGGTTGGACGGGTGCAGGCTGAACGCCCCCGCCTGCCAGCACGGCAGGCAACGAAAAGGCCATCAGCAGGCCTAGCGTTTTCCAGGTCATGTCCAGATTCTGGGCTGGCGGCGTGAAGATGGCCTGACGAAGCTCAGCCCTGTACGGCCCGCCCCAGAACTTCCTTCCCACCCAGATAGGGCCGCAGCGCTTCCGGCACCCGGATACGCCCGTCTGCCTGCTGGTGGTTTTCCAGAAACGGCACCAGGATGCGCGGCGCGGCGATGCCCGTGTTGTTCAGCGTGTGGGCGAAGTGGATTTTGCCGCCCGCGTCCTTGTAGCGCAGCCCGGTGCGCCTCGCCTGCCAGTCGCCCAGATAGCTGCACGAGTGGGTCTCGCGGTACAGGCCCTCGCTGGGCACCCAGGCCTCGATGTCGTACATCAGCACCTTGCCAGCGCCCATGTCGCCGGTGCAGTTCTGAACCACCCGGTACGGCAGCTCCAGAGCGTGCAAGATGGCCTCGGCGTTGCCCAGAATGGCCGCGAACATCTCCAGCGCCGCCTCTTCACCTTGCTGCATCAGCACGTACTGCTCGACCTTCTTGAACTCGTGGACCCGGATCAGCCCGCGCACGTCGCGCCCGGCACTGCCCGCCTCGCTGCGAAAAGCGCTGGAGTACGCGGCGTAACGCATGGGCAGCAGGTCGGCACTCAGAATCTCTCCGGCGTACAGGCTGTTGACCGGAACCTCCGAGGTGCCCGCCAGCATCAGTTCCTGGCCCTCGATCTTGTAGACCTGATCCTCGCCGCCGGGAAAATGCCCGCTGGCCACGAAGGTCTCGGGGCGCACCAGGGCGGAGGTGCTGAGCATCTCGAAGCCGCGCTCCTGCAACACGTCGAGCGCCAGCGTCAGGATGGCCCACTCCAGCCGCGCCCCCTCCCCTTTGAGCAGGTACGAGCGGCTGCCCGACACCTGCGCCACCCGCTCCGGGTCGGCCCAGCCGTGCTGTTCGAGCAGCGCCACGTGGTCTTTCGGGGCAAAGTCGAACACCGGCTGCTGGCCCTCTCGCCGCAGCTCTACGTTGTCCGAGTCGTCCTGGCCCAGCGGCACCGAGGAGTGCGGAATCTGCGGCACCTGGAGCAGCAGCTGCCGCAGCGCGTCTTCATGGGCACGCAGTTCGGGTTCCAGCGCGCGCAGCGACTCGCCCAGGTCCTTGCCCTTCTGGATCAGGGCCGGGCGCTCGGCCTGCGTGGCCTTGGGCACCAGCTTGGCGTTCTGGTTGCGCTCGGCCTGCATCGCCTCGGTGCGCCCTTTCAGGTCTTGCAGCTCACGGTCCACGCGCAGCAGTTCGTCCAGATCGAGGGCCACGCGCTTGACCTCGGCGGCGCGGCGCACGGCGGCCACGTTTTCACGAATAAACTTGAGGTCGAGCACTACTGCTCCACCGTGCGCGGCACGCGGATAAAGCCGTCCTGGCTCTCGGGGGCCAGCTCCAGCACCTGCGCCTGCGTGAACATCTCGCCGGGCACGTCTTCACGCATCACATTGACCAGTGCAACGGGCCGCTGCATCTCGGGCACGCCCTCGGTATCCAGTTCCTGCAACTGCTGGAAGTACCCGATCATCCTGTTCAGGTCGCCCAGAAACCCGGTCTTCTCGCCCTCGCTCAGCTCCAGGCGGCTCAGCAGGGCGAGGTGTTCGATTTCGGCAAGGTCTATTGGTTCGGCAGAGCGTGGTATTTCGGCGGGGTCGGCAGACATGAGGGGAAGTATAGCGGGGCGTGGTTAGGGGCGGTTTGCAGGGCGCTGATCTGGCAGAATTGGCTCGGTGATGAAGAGGGTTAACAACCAGATCGTCTCACACAACCGACAATTGGGAGTAAAGATGGACGAGAAAATTAACTTATCAGGCATGTCTTTTAACGATCTTTTAAAGATTTTCAGACTTGAAATAGAATGCAACTCCGATTTCTACGACATGGCCGCTCATAGCATGGGCCTGCACTATCCGAATAAACTGACAGCTCTCCTCGACACGTTAGATGTCAAAAGATTGCGTTCAGCTCTTTTCGGCTTGAGTTTCGCGGAAGGTACGACACAGTTCATCGAATTTTACATCTTCCACGAGAACGGTACCGTCGCCGCTTCTGCTCTTGACGCGGCCCGGCACCAGGAAAACAAAAGTATTTGGCCGAAGGTCGAGCCTCTCTCGACACATCCGTCGCCCTGGGTTCGGGGCGCGGTGCTGAGATACGCGGGCCATATTCTCAAAGATGCCGCTGTACCCCTGCTCGTCGCGGGGTTGACCGACCCAGAAGCGCGTGTAAGAGAAAACGCCATCGACGAACTGGACGATTTAGGCGTGGACGATCCCGAGATCGTTTCGATGGTGCGTGACTTACTCTCTGATCCAGACGCGAACGTTGTGCAGGCTGCCGAGTGGTTTCTCAACACTCAGAAATATTGAGGTTTCGATATATTAGAGCATTTGTCATAATTCCACTGCCAAAACAACTGCCTTTTGTCAGCTCCATCATGCCCAATGCTCCACTAAATTCACTCCTTCCAGTCGGTCAAAAAGAGAAAGCCTTTTTGACAAATGCTCTAGTACACCGTCAACCGATCAGGATGGGGGGTCAACTTCTGGTAAGTCATTGGATGCTCAGCCCGTTCACCCCCTCCCCAGCCCTCCCCCC
>JANXWI010000144.1 GCA_025351205.1 Deinococcus sp. | reverse complement strand
AGGGCAGCGCCCGTCTTCTTGGTCAGAGCAGCGCCCATGAGGACGCTTGACCGCTTGAGCAGAACAGCGCCCAGCAGGCGCTTGCTCGCATGAGGACGCTTGACCGCTCCGTTCTGCCCAAGACAATGGAGGGACGCCCTGGCGGTTCTCTCGTACCGGAATTCGGACAACTGCTCCATGGCGGCGGCGCGCGGCATGTAGGTGGCCGGGACGCAGAACAGCACCTGCGCTCACATCACTCTGAAAAGTAAACCATCTCGCCCAGCGTTGCATCTGCCCCTGATAGACTCCTGGGCGTGACCTGGCTCAAGCCCGTAGACATAGACCCACACGCGCAGAGCAGCTACGCGGCCTTCTTCGCCCGGCTGGAATCCCGCCTGAACGACGCGGCCACCGACAGGCCGACGCTGGTGCGCGAGACGCTGGCCCAGGCCATGTATGGCCGCGACTACGGGGCGCTGCTGGCCGACGCCCCGCTGGCGGCCCTGAACCTCGATTCGCGCAACGTGACCTTCGAGGCCGAGTATTATATGGCCACCGACGACGCCCGTTTTCAGCAGGTCAAGCCGCTGCTGCACCTCTGGAAGAGCATCGACCTGACGCCGCTGGGCCAGAACCCGGTGTTCGGCATTCCGCTACGGCGCATTCTGGCGGGCCACGTCTTCCGCACGGTGGGCGCGAACTTCAAGTGCTGGCAGAACGTGGAATTCTCGGTGGGCTACAACATGGAGGTTGGCAACGACGTGGTGATCCACCGCAACGTGCTGCTCGACGACATCGGTGGCATCGAATTGCACGACGGCGCGAGCGTGTCCGACTACGTGAACGTCTACAGCCACACCCACAGCGTGCTCGACGGCCCCGACGTGACGCTGCGGCGCACGGTCATCGGACGCGGCGCGCGCCTGACCTACCACAGCACCGTGCTGGCAGGCAGCGTGGTGAGCGACGACGCCATGCTCGCCACCCACGCGCTGCTGCGCGGCGACGTTGCGCCGCAGGGCATTGCCATGGGCATTCCGGCCCGCGTGACCCGCGTGAAGATCAGGCCGCCGGGCGTGGTGGAGGGCTTCACGGGTGCGGGCATAGACTCGGCCACCCATCCACACGACGCCGGGCGCAAGGCCAACCCGCAGTTCCCGCACGCCACGCCCAACCAGACCCGCCTGCCCGACGGGGACGCGGCCCTGGCACCGCGCCTGCCGCTGAGCGACCCGCTGCCCGAGCCGGTGGGCGGCGAGGGCTGAACCGGGCTGAGCCTGACCGTACCTAGGCTGACCGTGTTGAACCCGACCGAATCGAATCTGAATGGGTCAAACCTGTCACAGACCGCCGGGGCGACCCGCGAGGCCGTCTGGAACGAGTTGCTGCGTGAGCGGGCCGCGACCTATCCGCTGCCGCCGCACGGGCACCACCCGAACTTCGTGGGCGCGAAGGAGGCCGCCGCCGCGCTGCTGGCGCACCCACAGGTCCGGGCGCACCGCGTTCTGATCGTGGGGGCCGAGCGGGCGCTGTACCCGTTTCGCAGACAGGCGCTGGCGGCGGGCGCGGCGCTGTATATCCCGGACCAGAAGCGGGCAGGCTGGTACTTCCGACTTGAAAACGTGGCCGGGGCCGACCTGAAGCGCGCCCGCGAGCTGGGCGAACCCAGACTGCACCCCCAGGGGGCCAGCGCCGCCGTGCTCGCCTGCGTGGCGGCGGGTCGAGACGGCGGGCGGCTGTCTAAGGGTTTCGGCTGGGCCTGGAACGGGCTGCCGCAGCTGGACCTCCCTGTGTTTACCCTCGCCCACCGCCGGATGCTGAAAGACCGCCTTCCTTGCCCGCCAGACTCGCGGGTGCAGTTGATCGGGTTGCCGGGGGAGGTGGTCGAGGTCACCCGTCAGCTTGAGGTCGGGCCGCCTGAGGTCAACGGTGAACCGGGCAGCCCTGTTCCCTGATCGGCTGGACTGGGTGTGGGTGCGGCTGGACAGGCCAGGACATGGTCTGGGCAAAAAAGTTGGGCGTCAGCTCGGTGTCGGTGTAGGACCTGTGCCAGAGGGGTGTCAGGGCGGGCGAGACGGGCGGAATCAGCCACGACCATCGCCCGTGGACCGCGCGGCCCGCCCTGGCCTCGCGGCCCTCGAAACGCACGAAGCGGCGGGTGGCGCTGTGATGGTTGTCGATCCTCACGCCCGCCGCGTCGAAGCTGTGCAGCACCGCCACGTTCAGCTCCAGCAGCGCCCGGTCACGCCACAGGCTACGTTCGCGGCGGGTGTCCAGGCCCAGTGCCTGCGCCAGCCGTGGCAGCGCGTCGTAGCGGCCCGCGTCGGCCAGGTTGCGCGCCGCGATTTCGGTCTGCATGTACCAGCCGGAAAACGGCGCGCACAGGAACTGCTGGCCCGCCACCTCCAGCCGCATGTCGGAAATGACGGGCAGGGCGTGCCACTTCAGCCCCAGGTCGGCCACCGCCGGCAGGGCCGGGTGGCTGATCTGCACCTCGCGCACCCCCTCTGAGGGCAGCGTGTACAGCCGTACCTGATCGCCACTCTGGACGGCGATGGGCAGCACGTCGAAGGCCGCCTTGTGGGCGGGAGCCTGCCAGCCCAGCGCCTCCAGTCGCCGGGTCAGGTCCAGGTTCTGCGGGTCGCCCAGCACCGAGCCGCCCGGCTGCCTGTAGCCCGCATACCGGATCAGCTGGGGGCTGAGGATCCTCACCCCCGGCCCGAACACGCTGATCACAGCGCGCAGGCGTCCACCGTTCCAGGCGCGTTCCAGGTGCCCCAGCAGCTGCGCGAACACCTGCTCCGGGGCGGTGACGTGCCGCAGGTCGCGCAGTTCCAGTGCCCGCCAGTAGCCGCGCCCCACGCAGCGGGTGCTGTTGCGCCAGGCCACCCCCGCGCCGTGCGCCAGTTCGGCGCTGCTGAGGGTCAGGCGGCCATGTTGCTCCAGTTCGGCCTCGGCCTCGACCAGTCGCACTTTCAATCCCGGCTGGCCCGTCTCGTGGTGGTAGAGCCTCAGGAACCGCTCGGCTTCCAGAACGTCTGCCTCCGCCGCAGACGGGTGAAGGGCAACGGGCGCGAGCATGCCTTTATTTTGATGGGTGAGGGGGCGGCGAATGTTCTGCGGGAAGGAGCTTATGGAACGTCAATTGATGAGGTCAGGCGCGCGTGCCTCTGACCGCAGGCGTGGGAAGGCGCTGGGCCAGGCGGCTGTCCGCCCCGCTCTGCACGGGTGGCCGGAAGCCGCGCAGCCGCAGGGCGTTGCTCAGCACGAACACGCTGGAAAAGCCCATCGCGGCGGCGGCCAGCACCGGGCTGAGCCGCCAGCCGAGGGCCGGAGACAGCACCCCTGCCGCCACCGGAATGAGCAGCACGTTGTAGGCAAACGCCCAGAACAGGTTCAGCCGGATGTTGGACAGCGTGCTGCGGCTGAGCGCGACAGCGTTCGGCACGCCGCGCAGGTCGCCGCTCATCAGGATCACGTCGGCACTCTCCACGGCCACGTCGGTGCCGGTGCCGATGGCCAGGCCCACATCGGCCAGCGCCAAGGCGGGCGCGTCGTTGATCCCGTCTCCCACGAAGGCCACCTTCTGACCTTTGGCCTGCAAGGCTTTGATGGCGTCGCTCTTGCCGCTGGGCAGCACCTCGGCCAGCACCGTGTCGATGCCCAACTGCTTTGCAATCGCGTTCGCGGTGCGAGCGTTGTCACCGGTGATCATGGCGACCTGAAGCCCCTGGGCGTGCAACGCTTTCACCGCCTGAGCACTCCCGGCCTTGATGGGATCTGACACTGCCAGCATGGCGGCGAGATGCCCGTCGATGGCGGCGTATAGCGGACTCTTGCCCTCATCTCCCATCCGGGTCGCCTGAGCACTGAACACTTGCACATCC
>JANXWI010000130.1 GCA_025351205.1 Deinococcus sp. | reverse complement strand
GAGCGGGCCGGGCATATTCTGGGCAGCGCCTTTCTGGTGGTTACGGCGGGCGGGGAGCGCGTCGTGTTTTCCGGCGACCTCGGCAACCGCGAGAGTGGGCTGCAACAGGACTTCACGCTGCCGCCAGAAGCGGACGCGGTGCTGATCGAGACCACCTACGCGGACCGGACTCACAGGCCGCTCGATCAGACCGTGCAGCAGTTCGCACAGGTGCTGTCTCAGAGCGTGCGGCTGGGCGGCAAGATCCTGATTCCGACCTTTGCCATCGAACGCACGCAGGTGATCCTGTACACCCTGAAAAAGCTGATGGATACGGGGGCCGTGCCGCGCGTGCCGGTGTTTCTCGATTCTCCGATGGCCGCCCGCGCCACCAACGAGTATTTCGAGTACGGCGACGAACTGATTCCGGAGGTGCGGGACCTGCTGCGCGGCGGCGAGGACCCCTTCCGGCCCAGCACGCTGCACGTGGTCACGTCGAGCCAGGAGTCTCAGCGGCTGAACCGCTACGACGGCGCGGCCATCATCCTGGCGGGCAACGGCATGATGACCGGCGGGCGCATTCAGCACCACCTCAAGCACCAGCTGTGGAAGCCCAGCACCAGCCTGGTGATCGTCAGCTACCAGAGTCCCAGCAGCCTGGGCGGGCGCATCGTGGCGGGCGCGAGCGAGGTGCGGATCATGGGCGAGGACATCGCCGTCAAGGCGCAGGTGCACACCATCGGCGGCTTCTCGGCCCACGCCGATCAGGACGACCTGCTGACCTGGCTGGACGCCACCGGCAAGGCTAAGGTGTGGCTGGTGCACGGCGAGGTGAACGTGATGGAGACCTTTTTAGGCGTGCTGGACAGTCGTGGGCGCGTGGCCGACATCGTGCCCAAAGGTGAAGGAGTGGACCCGCTGAGCACGCACTTTCCGGGTGGGAAGCCGCCAGGGTTGGAAGTGGGCGCAGGCCGGGAAATGAGGACGGAGGCGGGGGAGTAAATGGGCTGAGCCGATCTGTAAAGTACTCTCCCGCTCGCGATGATCAACGGAGCTAAAATGAAATGGAAACTCCTGTTTTTTGTTCTTTTGACCAGTTTCGCTGGCGCGGATAAATACGAAACCGCCAATCTGAAGGGAACGGTCCTGTGCCCGCCTGACGACGCGATGATCGCTTTCTCTCCCAAAGCTCAGGCCCTGTTCGGAGACATCGCGCAGGGTATATCAAACGAACTGGTCAAGCAGCTCATCCTGGCCGGAACGATGAAATCTACAGCGGCCTGTAGCAGACCCGGCGTAAAAAAGGTTTACCTCAGTTTCGATATAGACGCCACCGAAACGAACTCAGCCTCTACACTCCGGGCATATAGCATTTTTGCTTACGTTACCGATCCTAGACCCACCGGATATCCCGGCTACGTCATCTTGTGGAGCCGCAGTTCTGTCAAACAGACGGTGGCAGACCCGAAGAAAGCCGTCCTGACGATGGCCGGTGAGGTGTTCGGCTACGTCGAGGAATTTGATCTGAACCACAAATCCGCCAACCCCTGATGTGCATGTGGGCCGATGAGACCGCGCCCCGCATCCTGACTCAGAGTGCGGGCGTACCCTGAGACATGGCTGACCTCGAACGAGAACTGCTGTACAGGTTGCTGACCAACAGTTACATGGGAAACGGGGCGGAGGAAGCTATTTATCCAGGTTCCTTGCCCCCGGATTTTCCGGTGCCTTTGCCCGCTGAATGCCGACTCCTGGGCAGCATGGTCAATATCTATCCCCCAGTTCCCAGGGGCGCACAGGGGATGTTCAGGCAGAGTCACACCCGTGTCCTGCTCGATTCGGCGCTGAGCAGTTCCGAGTTTGTTGATCTGCTCCGTTCCGGCCTGCCTGGTGGCTGGGAAGAACGCATCTGGCCTCACTACGGAGAATCAGGTTTTATAACCGCCGCCGAGCAGGGCCATTTGAATCTGCATAACCCGGTTCTGCGAAAAGAACTACACGTCCAGGCAAAAGATGTGGCTGGAGTGACACAGGTAGAGCTTGGGTTAAATGACCAGCATCCTGATCAGATGGACCATATGATGTTTCATGCCCAGCAGCGCGACAGACAGGTTGCTGTTCGTGTCCCGGCTGTGGCGAAGCTCTATGCGGGCGGAGGTGGAAGTGGAGGCAGTGGTCAGTGGCATTACAGTGCAATCATCGAAATTGACATACCCGCCTCCGACCTGCTCAGTTACTTCGGTTCGCAACTCGTGCAGGCCGGCTGGACCCGCCTGACGGGCGGCGCTCTGGGCAGCGTTACCGCGTCAACATGGGCCAATGATTCAGGCGGCCTCGTGCT
>JANXWI010000104.1 GCA_025351205.1 Deinococcus sp. | reverse complement strand
GAGCGGGCGGCTGCACCAGATCCGGGCGCACCTGAGCTTTGCGGGGCTGCCGATGGTGGGCGACAAGATCTACGGGCGCGATCCGTCGGCCTTCGTAAATTTTGTGGCCGACGCACTGAGCGCAGACCAGCGGCGGGCACTCATTCTGGACCGTCAGGCCCTGCACGCCTGGAAACTGGAGTTCGAGTGGTCGGGCGCACAGATGCGACTGGAAGTGCCGCTGGCCGCCGACATCGCGGCACTCTGGGCGGAGGCCGGAACAGATCTGGATTGATCTGGCTGGAGAGGGAGGCTGTATACAGCGCGGAACAAGCCGAAAACGCCGTTTGCGTCAGCATCCAGCTTACACGAACTCTGGACGATGAGCTGTGCAGTACGAATTCACCTGGGTTGATGGCAGCGTATTGCGAATCATGAAAGCTTTCACCACCGATAAGTATTGAACCAGAACTCAATTTACCCACGATCAGCCGCTTCAAAACCGTCTCCTCTACCCCGGCAAGCTGAACTGCAAGGTGCTTCCCTGCCCCGGCTGGCTGCTCACCACGAGCCGTCCGCCTGCCAGCAGGACCCGCTCGCGCATGCCGGTCAGGCCCAGGTGTCCGGCCTGCGCCTGTCTGGCGGCCTGCTCGGGCGAGAAGCCCACACCGTCGTCGCTGAGCGTGACCGTCACCTCCAAGGGCGCGAACACCACCCGGATGGCGGCGCTGCCCGCGTCGGCGTGGCGGTCGGTGTTGCCCAGCCCTTCTTGCACCATGCGGAACAGGGTCAGCTCGGCGGCGGCGGGCAACCTGCGTTCAAAGCCCTGGATCTCCAGGCGGGTCGGGGTCAGGGCCTGCGAGGCCAGCCACTCCAGGGCGGGCAGCAGCCCCAGATCGTCCAGCACGCTGGGACGCAGGTTGCGGGCAAAGCGGCGCACTCCTTCGATGGCGCCGTTCAGCTCCGCGCGGATGGCCTCGGCTTGGGCCAGACGCTCGCCGGACAGGCCCCTGGAAAGCCGCTCGATCTGGCGACCGATGGCGACCAGCACCTGCGAGGTGTCGTCGTGCAGCTCGCGCGAGATGCGGCCCCGTTCCTCCTCCTGGGCCTGGGTGAACAGCGACAGGAAGCTGCGCAGTTCCAGCTGCCGCTCGTCGGCCTGCTCCATTTCCAGGGCGCGGCGGTTGATTTCGGTCATCAGCAGTTCCAGTTCGGAGATGTCGCGGGCCACCAGCAGCATGCCGCTGCCCGGCTGGACCTTCGAGAGCCGCACCTCCAGGTGCAGGGTGCGCGTCACTGCGGGCAGCCGCAGTTCGCAGCGCCCACCGCTCTCAGGCGAGTCCAGGCAGGTCTGCCAGGCCGCCCTGAACTCCGTTCGCCAGGGTTCCTGGAGCAGGGCGTGCAGGTTCTCGCCCACCACCTCGCCCAGCAGCCGCTCACAGGCCGGATTGGCGTACTGCACGGTTCCGGCGGCGTCGGCGCTGAGGATCAGGTCGTGCGCCCCCTCGGCCAGCTGGCGGTAGCGGGTCTCCTGGCGCTCCAGGGCCGAGAGCAGGCGTGAACGGGTACAGGCCAGGCCCACCTGGTCGGCGATGGCCTTCGCAAGTGTCAGGATGCGGTCCGTGGGCGCTTCCTCCCCCGCGTGATCGACGTACAGGAAGCCGAGCGTGTCCTGACCGCTGCGCACCGGCACGATCAACGCCGAGGCCGCCCCCGGCAGAGCGTGGCGTCGGCTCAGGCGTCTGGGACCGCGTCCGAGCTGTGCCCGCAGGGCAGGCAGGTCGTCCTGGCTGAAATTCATGTTGTGGCTGGCCTGTTCCGGCACTTCAGCTTCGTCCGGGCCAGGGTACAGGTGCAGCAGGCCGCGCTCGCCGTTCATGGCCTGCACCGCCAGCCGCACGGTCTCCTGAAGGTCTGGCAGGTCGTGATCCTGGGTCTGAAGCCTGGAGACGCCCAGCAGCGCCGCCGATTCACGCTCCCGGCGCACCTCTTCCTCGTACAGCCGGGCGTTCTCGATGGCCAGGGCGGCCTGCGCCGCGAACACGGCGGCCAGTGACAGGTCGTCTCCGCTCAGGGGCAGCGCGGCCTGGAAGTACAGCGCCAGCCCGCCCAGCACCCGCCCGCGTACGCTCAGCGGCAGGCCCACCACGCCCCGGAACGGGTAACGGCCCTGCGCGAGAAGCTGCCTGGTGTAGCGGCTGCCGCCGCCCGGTCCAGCGGCCACGAAGTCTCGCACCGAGACCGTCTCCGCCCGGGCCACCGCCTGCCCGATCACCCCGGCCCCCAGCCTGACCTTGCTGCGCAGCACGTATTCGTTGTTCAGGCCCACGGCGCTGCGGATGGTCAGGGTGCGCCCGTCAGGTGCCAGTTCATAGATGGCGCAGGCAGCACAGCCGAACAGGTCTGCGGCCCGCTCCAGCACCGCCGCGTAGGTCTGGCCCAGGTGCAGGCTGGACGCCAGCAGGTGGCCCACCTCGCGCATGGCCTCGGCAGACTGGCGTTTGCGGGTTTCTTCGGCGTACAGGCGGGCGTTGTCGATGCTCAGGCTGGCCTGCTCCGCCAGCGACAGCACCAGCCACAGGTCGCCTTCCGTGACGCCCACCTGGCGCGGGGTGTCGGCGTACAGCACCCCGAGCGGGCGGCCCCGCGCCGAAAGGGGCGCGATCACGGCGGTTTCCGGGTTGAGTTCGGCCAGCCCCGCGCTCATTTTGCCGCCCAGGTCGCTGGCACGCTCGTACACGATGGCCTCGCCGCGCACGAACATCCGCTCGAAGGAGGCCGGACCGATGCCCACGCCGCCGCTGAAGTCTTCGGCAAAGCCGTGGGTGAACACCTCGCCGGTGCGGGCCTGCTCTCCCCCGAAGGCCGTGTCCAGCAGGCCGACCAGGGCGCGCTCGAAGCCCAGCGCCTGGGCCGCCGTTTCGGCGGTGGCCTGAAGCAGCTGCGGCAGGTCCAGGCTGCCGCCCATACGGCGGACGAGCCGGGTCATGCTTTCCTGTTCGCGCCCCGTGCCGCGCCGAGCCTCGCGGGCCTGCACACCCTCGAAGGCCAGCCCGAGAATCGGGGCCAGGGCCAGCAGCGCTTCCAGAACGCTGGCGTCATCGCCTTCACTCTGGCCGCCCCCCCACTCCCCGCCCACCACGTCGAGCAGCAGCGGGCCGAGCAGCAGTGCGCGGTGCATGCCGCGCCTGGCATGGCCCCCGGCGTGCGCGGCCTGGGTCCACAGCGCCGGGTCGCACGGAGCAGGCTCACACAGGGCCAGTCCGCGTCCGAGTTCGGCCAGTGGGGTCGGCGGCGCTGGCGGCTGGGCCTCGCCGCTCATCAGACAGACCCGGACGCCGTGCGCGTGGGTCCGGTGCATCACACCCTCTGCGAGCAGGCTGGCAAAGGCCTGAACACTCTGCGCCTGCGAGAGCGGCAGCAACAGCGGCGTCCAGTCGGCAGTCATGACGAACCGCTCAGCCTGGCTGGGTGTCGTTCAGGCTGACCCAGCCGCGCTTGATCCCGATCAATACTGCCTCGGTGCGGCTGCCCACACCCAGCTTGGAAAAGATGTTGGCGAGGTGGACCTGCACCGTGCGCGGTGAGATGTCGAGGTCGCGGGCGATTTCCTTGTTGGTGCGGCCCGTGGCGGCGATGCGCAGCACCTCCAGTTCGCGCTGGCTGAGGGTGTCGAGCGGCGCACTGACGGTGGACGTGGTGCTGAAGCGCTCCAGCACCTTGCGCGCCACGCTGGGATGCAGGGCGCTCTCCCCGGCGGCCACCGCCCGCACCGCGCCCAGCAGCTCCGATTCACTGGCGTTCTTGAGCAGGTAACCCGCCGCGCCCGCTTCCAGCAGGGCGAAAATATAGGCGTCGTCGTCGTAGCTGGTGAGGACCAGCACGTTCTGGGCGGGCCTCTCGGCCTTGATCTGCTTGGTCGCCTCGATGCCGTTCATGCCGGGCATCGACACGTCCATCAGGATCACGTCCGGGGTCAGTTCGCGCGCCTTGAGGATGGCCTCCTCGCCGCTCGCCGCCTCACCGACCACCTGAAAATCGTGCTCGGTATCGAGCAGATCGCGGGTGCCTTTGCGCACCACCGGATGGTCGTCCACGAGCAGCAGACGGATGGGCTGGCCTTCCTGGTACATGGGGGGAGTGTAGCGCGGCGGGCAGTGATGGTTGGAGGCACGAAGCGCGGTTTGCTGGGTTGCAGGGGGAGTCCGGGCTGAAGAAGGCGCATAACTTCAAGCCATCCTTCACCTGCTTGCCTGTCAAACCTACCTACCTATCAAAGAATGTTGTATAAAATACTTGACGAAACTACTAAAATTTTGCGCGCCGTCTTTATGCGCCAGAGGAACGCCGTCCCACACACCTCCTAGCACCCGCCCAGCTCTGGCCTGAACTCGAAGTGCATGGTGTCGTGGTGGTACCAGCGTCCGCCCCAGACGAAGCCGCGTTTCTCGAAGGCCCACACCACGGCCTGCGGCAGGCGGTTGCGGTACAGAATGCCGGGCGCGAACTCGCGGCGGCCCTCCCACTGCCAGTAATCGCTGTACCGCGTGTTCAGGTCGATGGCGACGCCCCAGCTGTGGGCGCTCCGGCGGGAACTGCCCGCCACCACCCGCCAGACGTAGGTTCCAGCACTCGGGGTCAGGTAGCGCCGGAGGTCTGACCGCAGGCTCAGGTCACGGGCCACCGCCTCCAGCGCGAGGTTGGCCCCGTTGATCCTGCTGAACATCAGCGGCTGGCCAAACCAGTTGACGCTCACCAGATTGGCCTTCACGGCGGCTGGCGTCATGCCGTACATCCTGCCGAAAAAGGCGGCTGGGCGGGCGCGGCCCGGGTCTTCGCCGTAAGCGGGCGGATGCAGCGCCGTGCAGGCCGGGTACAGCTGGCCCAGCATGGCACTCAGGTCAGGGCGGTTCAGGCGGTCTGCGGGCGAGGTGAAGGTGTGGCCACCAGCAAAGGGCGTGCGCGCGCCGTCTTTCCAGATCAGGGTATTGCCGTCTGTGCGGGCCAGGAAGTTCGGGTAGGCGGTGAGCAGGCGGTTCGGGGAAACGGGCTGGGCCTGCACAGCCGCGCTCAGCAGGGTCAGCAGGACGGCCAGCCGTTTCATTCCCCGCGCACCACGCGCAGAATCTCGGCCCCGTAGGCATCGACCTTCTTCGGCCCCAGGCCCTCCACGGCCAGCAGCTGGTTCTCGGTTCTCGGTCTGCTGGTAGCCACGGCGTCCAGCACGGCGTTGGTCAGGATGGTGAAGGCGGGCTTGCCCTGTTCGCGGGACAGGTTCAGCCGCCACGCCCGCAGCCTCGCGGCCACCTGGGGGTCAGGCGGCGCGTCAGAAGGAACGCCCGTTGTTTCACGCCCCGATTCACCCTTCAGGACACCCAGCACAGCGGCGTTTCCGGCCTTGCCCTGTTCGGCTGCCGAGGCGGGTTGAGGCGCTTCGGCGTTCAGCACTTCCACACCGTTCAGCACCGCTAAAAAAGCCGCGCCGTAAGCCTCGCGTTTGCGTGCCCCCACGCCGCTGATCTCGCCCAGGGCGCTCAAGGTGCGCGGGCGCTCCGCCGACATGGCCCGCAGCGTGGCGTCGTGGAAGATGACGTACGGCGGCACGCCCTGTTCACGCGCGAGCCTGAGACGCAGCGCCCGCAGCGCCTCGAACAGCGGGTCGGGGCTATAGGCTTCGGCCCCTCCCCTGCCCTTGCGCCCGCGTTCCCGCTTCTCCTCACGGCTGGGCGCCTCCGTCTCGGCACGCAGGTGCAGGGTCTGTTCGCCTTTCAATAGAGCTTTGGATTTGGGCGTGGCGATCAGCGAACCGTGGCCCTCAGCGTCGGTGGTGAGGTAACCCAGCGCTGCGAGTTGCCGCAGCACGCCGCGCCACTGGCGGTCCGAGACGGCCTTGCCCACCCCGAAGGTCGGGAGGGCGTGGTGGCCCAGCCCCCGAACGCGCTCGGTCTCGTTGCCGTGCAGCACGTCGATCAGGTGGCCCGCCCCGAAACGGTTGCCGGTGCGGATGGCCGCCGAGAGCGCCATCTGGGCGGCGCGGGTGGCGTCCCAGCTCTCGGGCGGCGACTGGCAGGTGTCGCAGTGGCCGCAGGGCTGCTTGTACTCCTCTCCGAAATACGCCAGCAACGTCTGGCGGCGGCACTGGGCCGACTCGCAGTAGGCCAGCAGCGCGTCGAGCTTCTGCGATTCCACCCGCCGCACGGCTTCCGGGGCGGCACTCTGGGCCAGCATCCGGCGCATGTTGACCACGTCGGCCAGCCCGTAGACCATCCAGGCGGTGCTGGGCAGCCCGTCGCGCCCGGCGCGGCCCGTCTCCTGGTAATAGCCCTCCATGCTCTTGGGCAGGTCCAGGTGCGCCACGAAGCGCACGTTGGGCTTGTCGATGCCCATGCCGAACGCCACGGTGGCGACCACGATCAGCCCCTCCTCGCGGATGAAGCGGGTCTGGGCGTCGTCGCGCTCCCGCACGCTCAGGCCCGCGTGGTAGGGCGCGGCCTGCACGCCCTGAGCCAGCAGCCAGCGGGCGGTTTCCTCGACGGACTTGCGCGACAGGCAGTACACGATTCCGGCGTCGGCCTCACGCGTTCCGGCCCCGTGTTCGGCCCGGATAAAATCGAGCAGCTGCTGCTTGGGACCGAGCTTGTGGGCCACCCGGTACTCGATGTTCGGGCGGTCGAAGGAACTCAGGAACTGCCGCGCCCCGTCCAGTTCCAGCACCGCCATGATGTCGGCCTGGGTGCGGTCGTCAGCGGTGGCGGTCAAGGCCACGCGCGGAATGCCGGGAAAGCGCCGCGCCAGCACTCCCAGCCCCTGGTACTCGGGACGGAAATCGTGGCCCCACTGCGAGACACAGTGGGCCTCGTCCACGGCGAACAGGGCGACTGGCGAGCGTTCCAGCAGGTCCAGCATGTACGGCTGGAGCAGCCTTTCCGGTGCGACGTACAGCAAATCGAGGTCGCCGCGCTCCAGTCTGCGCTCGACCTCTCTGGCGTCCGGGCCGGACAGCGAACTGTTGAGGTACTCGGCCCGCACCCCGTTTTCGCGCAGGGCGTCCACCTGGTCTTTCATCAGCGCGATCAGCGGGCTGACCACCACGCCCACGCCGGGGCGAAGCAACGACGGAATCTGGTAGCACAGGCTCTTGCCGCCGCCGGTGGGCATCAGCACCAACGCGTTGCCGCCCGCTGTGACGTGCTCGACGATCTCGCCCTGCGGGGCGCGGAAGCCGTCGTAGCCGAACACGGTCTTGAGGATGCGCTGGGCGGGGGTCTGGACGGCGGCGGTCACGCAGGCAGTGTAGCGCACTCGCGTTCTGTTCAGGGCAGAATGAGAGGCGGTCAGCCCTGCGAGCTGAACGGTGGGTCGAGCAGATACAGGATGTGGCTCTGCACGGCTTCCGGCCAGCCCGCCATCTGATTCTGAAGCCGCGCCGTGTCATGGGCGTACAGGGCGCGTGTGGCCTCCTCGTAGCCGGGCAGGTCGCCCGCCATGACGGTCATGAAGCGGCCTGCGGCCTCCGTCGCCAACCGCCTGCGTTCACCTGCCGGGTCGGCCCTGCGCGCCTCGTCGATCAGGCGTCGCAGTGAGGCCGAGGCCCCGCCGCGCTGCGTTTCGAGCCACTGCCAGTGCCGGGGCAGCAGCGAGATTTCGCGTGAGACGACCCCGAGTTTCGGGCGGCCCGGGCCGACGGGCTGCGGGAGGACCGATTTTTCAGGCGGCAACGCGCGTTCGAGCACCTGCTCCAGCGTGCCCGCGAAATCGAAATCGGCGTGCCTGCCTGTCGCGTCCGCAAAAACGATCACGCCCTGGTCGCCCTTGCTCTCCAGATGCAGCTTGGTCCGGCGCAGCATGACTGTCAGCGGCGCGGTGACGAGGCGCAGCGGCCCGACGAAGGTAGTGTAGGTGGGTTCAGCCGGTTTGAGTTCAGAGGTCATGCCAGAGTATTACCTGGGTAAATTACAGGTGTCAATATCAGCCGGGTAAAATAGGCCAGGATGCTTACGGGGAAGCTCAGATGCAGGTGAGACGCCCGATTGAATGGAGCGCCCCGACTGCATCTGGATGAACAGGTTTATTTGACCGGCACCCTGACCGTTCCGTACACGATCAGGTTCTGCACCTTTTTCAGCCTGCTTTCCAGAACCGGGCTGATCAGGGCGCGGTTGTACAGGTCGAGCGCGAAGCCCACGCCGTCGTTCTGAAGGCCGAAACTCTGGTCGCCCGAACGCCAGGGCCTGCCCTTCTGCACGTCTCTGATGATGCTGTAGACCGCGTTGTCCACGCGTTTGACCATGCTGGTCATGCCGTGGTTGAGCGTCGCGGGGTTGCTGTCGTCGTCGCCCAGGTAGTTCTGGTTGCTGTCCACGCCGATGAAAAAGGTCGGGCGGGCATCGCCCTGGCAGGCCGCCGTGTACGCGCCGCTGCGGGGCAGAGTGGCAAACAGGTTCCTGCTGAATTTCACTCCGGTGGGCAGGGCGCTGGCGTGCAGGCACTGGCTGGTGTTCACCCGCTTGACCACGCCCGCGTTGCTGCCGCCCGCCGCCGCGAAGATGATGTCTGCGCCCTGGGCCTGCATGCTGGCCGCGAGCTGGCTGGCCCTGGCCGGGTCGTTCCAGGCCTTGGGCGTGGTGCCGGTGTAGGCCGAGATGACCTTGCACCTGGGGCACACGAACTTCACGCCCGCCGCGTAGCCCGCCTGGAATTTATGGATCAGCGGCACGTCCTGACCGCCGATAAAGCCCAGCACGCCGGTGCTGGAATTGGTGGCCGCGATGTAGCCCACCAGAAACGAGCCTTCCTGCTCACGGAAACGCAGCCCGGCAGTGTTGGCCCCGGTGGGCAGGTCGTCGATGACCGCGAATTTAGCCGCCGGGTACTGCCCCGCCGCCGCCTCCACGCTGTCTTTGTTGGCAAAGCCCACCCCGATCACCAGGTTGGCCCCGGCCTTTGCCAGCGGCGCGGCCCCACGGCTGCTCACCCCCTTGGCGTCGGTCTTCGGCTCGAACAGGCGCACCTTTACGCCCAGGTCTTTCGCGGCCCGCTGCGCCCCTTCCCAGGCCGACTGGTTGAAGGAGCGGTCATTCTTGCCGCCGGAGTCGAGCGCCAGACCCACGCTCAGAGGCGGCGTCTGGGTCGGCGGCGTCTGGGTCGCGGCTGTTTGGGCCAGGGCCAGAGGGAAAGTGAGAAGCAGCAGCGGGACCAGCCGGGAGGGAAAGTTCATCGGAAGACATGCTGCGCCGCGCCAGGTGCCTGACGCCATGAGGTTCTGTACAGAACCGTTGTGCGTGACCAGACAGGGCACCCTTTCAACCCAGAGCGCCAGGGCTTGACAGGTGGCGCGGCCTGATCGCCCCGTGGCAAAGGCGGTAAACTGCAAGCGATGACCAGCCAGCCACCATCTGACCAGCCACCATCTGACCAGCTTCCGTCCGAACAGCTTCCGGCCAGCACGCGCTCCATGGCTGAACGGACCGCAGCTGCCCCGCGCCAAGCCGAGGTTCATCGCCAGACCAACGAGACCGACATCCGGGTGACGCTCGACCTGGACACCCTGAATACGGCCAGCATCCATACCGGGCACGGTTACCTCGACCACATGCTGGGTCAACTGGCCCGCCACGGACGGCTGGGCCTGAACATACAGGCGACGGGCGATCTTCAGACCGGACCGCACCACCTGGCCGAGGACGTGGGTATCACCGTGGGACAGGCGCTCAATCAGGCGCTGGGCAACCGGCGCGGCATCGAGCGTTACGGCAGCCAGTTCGTGCCGATGGACGAGACGCTGGCGCACGTGGTGGTGGACCTGTCGGGCCGCGCCCACCTGGCCTTCGAGCCGGAGGCGCTGGAGGTGTTCGGCGACGCGGCAGGCTTTACCCACTACCATCTGCGCGAGTTTCTGCGCGGGCTGTGCAACCACGCCGGCATCACGCTGCACGTGCGGCTGCTCTCGGGGCGCGAGGCGCACCACGTCACCGAGGCGATCATGAAAGCCTTTGCACGGGCGCTGCGAGACGCCGTGCGGGTGACGGGCGAGGAGCTGCCGAGCACCAAGGGGCTGCTGTAAATGGGGGGACTCCTGTGAAGTGGGGGTTGTTGTGAGCGGAGTCCTGCCCGTCGCGCTGCTCGACTACGGCGGCGGCAACGTCCACAGCGCCCACAAGGCCTTCGTGCGTGCCGGAATCGCCACCCGCGTGGTGTCAGCGCCCGCCGATCTGGAGGGCACGCGGGGCGTGGTGGTGCCGGGCCAGGGCCACTTCCGGCAGGTGATGGAGGCGCTGGACAGCAGTGGCTTTCGTGCCCCCCTCCTGACGGCGGCGGCGGCGGGCGAACCGATCTTCGGCATCTGCGTGGGCATGCAGATGCTGCTGGACGGCTCCGAGGAGGCTCCGGGGGTGGCCGGGCTGGGCCTGATTCCGGGCGTGGTCAGGCGCTTCGTGCCGCAGCCGGGCGCTGAAAAGGTGCCGCACATGGGCTGGAACAGCATCGACAGGGTGGGCGACTCGGCGCTGCTGCGCGGCCTGTCCTGCCCGGCCTACGCCTATTTCGTCCACAGCTATTACGTGCCGATCACGGTGGACTTGGAGGCCGGGGCCATCACCGAGTACGGCGAGCCGTTCTGGTCGGTGTTCAGCCAGGGCAACCTGCACGCCACCCAGTTTCACCCGGAAAAGAGCGGCGAGGTGGGCATGGCGGTGCTCAGGCGGTTCAGGGAGCAGGTGTTGCTGGGCGGATAGCTGCGGCGCACGATTCTTCCAGTATTCTTTGTGTACCGACTCACGTTCGCCGTCATCCTCTAGTCTGTGAACATGACCTTCACACTGCCGCTGACAGGCGAATATCTGTCCAAGCTGAACAGCGCCGATCTGGTGCGCCCGGATCAATTGCTGGGCGCACACCTGGTCACCCAGGGCGGGGTACAGGGGGTGCGTTTCGCCGTCTGGGCACCCAATGCCACGCACGTGGCGCTGGTGGGCGATTTCAACGGCTGGAACCCGTTTGCCGACCCGATGACCCACCCGGAGGGCGGCTGGGGCTTCTGGAGCGTCTTCATGCCGGAAGCCCAACACGGCCAGACCTACAAGTACGCCGTGACCGGACAGGACGGTCAGACCACCTGGAAGGCCGACCCCTACGCGGTGGCCAGCGAGCTGCGCCCCAAAACCGCCAGCGTGGTATGGCAGGACCAGAACTACGCCTGGACCGACGCGGCCTGGATGCAGGGCCGCGACCAGGGACCGGAGCGGCCCATCAGCATCTATGAACTGCACCTGGGGTCGTGGCTGCGTGACAGCAACAACTGGTTTCTCAATTACCGCGAGCTGGCCCCAAAGATCGCGGCGTACGTGAGCAGTCTGGGCTACACCCACGTCGAGCTGATGGGCGTCATGGAGCATCCCTTCGACGGTTCCTGGGGCTATCAGGTGACCGGCTACTACGCGCCCACCGCGCGTTTCGGCACGCCCGAAGACTTCAAGTTTTTCGTGGATACCCTGCACCAGGCGGGCCTCGGGGTGCTGCTCGACTGGGTGCCGGGGCATTTTCCCACCGACGAGACCGGGCTGGCGCGCTTCGACGGTTCTGCGCTGTACGAGTACGCCGACCCCCGGCGCGGCTTTCATCCGGACTGGAACACCTACGTGTTCGATTATGGCCGCAACGAGGTGGTGATGTTCCTGATCGGCTCGGCCCTGAAATGG
>JANXWI010000088.1 GCA_025351205.1 Deinococcus sp. | reverse complement strand
CCCACCGGGGTAGGGGGGCTAAGAGAGGCGTCAAGCGCTGCGCTGTTGGCAAGGCGCGTCGGTGCATTCGTATTGCAACGCTTGAGGTGTGCGGCGTTCCCCAACGGGTGCGACAAGGCCGCTTCCTGGCGCCGGAAGACTTGCCATGCCAGTGCAGCCACCTGCACGCCTGGGCGCGGCCTTGACTCGCTGAAGGCTGTGCGGCGGTGATTTGGAAGTATTGCCCGCCTCCGCCCGGTGTGTTTACTTTTGGCATGTGGCGCGGTTCAGATTTCTTTTCTGGGTCGCCCCCTCACCCCGCTGCTGACGCAGCGCCCCTCGCCCGCAAGGGGCGAGGGATAACGGCCAGGGCCAAGCCTAAGGCGCTGTGTCAAAAACAGGTCATCAGAATGAACCTGCGCCCTCTTCAGGTCACCGCCGCACACCACCAGCGCATGAGAGTCGCGGCCTTACGGTGCGGCGCTGATAACCTGCCGCAACGCTCCACTACTGCCGCTGGAGCGAGTCTGCGCCTTCCAGATCAGTGGAACCAGGGTCAATACCCCGCCGTGTAAACCGACCTACCTTCCAGATAGCGCAGCGCTTGACGGTTCTGTTTAGCCCCCCCTGCCCCTTTGGGGTAGGGGGCTGGGGGGTGGGGAAAGGCAAATGCTCAAAGCCTGACAGCACACGCCAGGCAAACACACACCAGACCAGGAATAATTCATTGACCGTCCGTTTAAAGAATGCTAGGGTAGCCTTCGGAGGTTCCCCCTATGCCCATTGGTATCACGGCGCTCGGCACTTACGTTCCCACACGGGTTCTGACCAACAAAGAGCTGGAAGGCATGTTCGACACCAGCGACGAGTGGATCGTCTCGCGCACCGGCATCCGCGAACGCCACCTGGCCGCCGAAGACGAGTTCGCCTCCGACATGGGCGTGCGGGCCGTGAACGACCTGAGTGCCCGGTATCCAGGCGTGCTGGAGGGCGTGGACATGGTGGTGTGCGCCACCAGCAGCCCCGACGCCCTGTTTCCCAGCACGGCGGCCATCATCGCCGGACAGGTGGGCCTGAACGGGGCCGGGGCGCTCGACGTGCTGGTGGCGTGCAGCGGTTTCATGTACGCCCTCTCGGTGGCGCAGGGCATGGTGCTGGCCAAAACTGCCACCAAAGTGCTGGTGCTGGGCGCGGAGGCCCTGTCCAAAATTCTCGACTGGACGGACCGCACCACCTGCATCCTGTTCGGCGACGGGGCGGGCGCGGCCATCGTGGAAGAGGTGCCCGAGGGCTACGGGTTCCAGAGCTTCGTGCTTGGCGCAGACAGCACCGGCGGCCCGAGCCTGTACAAGTTCGCGGTGGCCGACCACATCCCCGGCGTTCCGGTGGGCACCGGCGCGATGCTGGGCATGAATGGCCGCGAGGTCTTCAAATTCGCGGTGCGGGTGCTGGGCGACAGCGGTGAAAAAGCCATGAACAAGGCTGGCCTGAGCGGCAGCGACATCGACTGGATGGTGCCGCATCAGGCCAACGTGCGGATCATCGAGTCGGCGTGTGGCCGCTTCGGCGTGCCGCTGGAAAAGACCGTGATCAACCTGGACCGCTACGGCAACACCAGCACCGCCAGCGTGCCGCTCGCGCTGCGCGAGGCGCTCGACGACGGGCGCGTGAAAGACGGGGACCAGCTGCTGCTCGTGGCCTTCGGCGGTGGCCTGAGCTGGGGAGCCAGCGCCATGAAGTGGTACGGCGGCGCGGGGCGGAAGGTGGCGGTGCAGGAGCAGGAACTGGTGGTGAAGTGAGGGGGCCTGTAGCCCGTGGCGCGTGGCCTGTAGGGAAGGCCAGGACATCCAGATTGATCCGTGAAGCCTGGCTGTGCCCACAAGCCACCGGCCACACGCCACAGGCCAGGTCCCTCCGGTGAAGATCGCCGCTCTGTTTCCCGGCCAGGGGTCGCACGCGCTGGGCATGGGGCAGATGATGGCCGCCGCGTTTCCGGCAGCGCAGCAGGTGCTGGACGAGGCCGAGGCCAGCCTTCCCGGTCTGCTGGCCCTGATGCGGGAAGGCCCGCTCGAAGACCTGACCCTGACCGCCAACCAGCAGCCCGCCCTGGTGGCGACCAGCGTGGCGGTCTACCGCGCCTGGGCGCAAGCCACCGGGCTGACCCCGGCGTTCGCTGCGGGCCACAGTCTGGGCGAGTACAGCGCCCACGTGGCGGCGGGCAGCCTGAGCCTGCAAGACGCCCTGCGGCTGACACGCAGGCGCGGCGAGCTGATGCAGCTGGCCGTTCCGGCGGGCGCAGGGGCCATGAGCGCCGTGATGGGCGACCCGGCGGTGGTGCGCGAAGTGCTGGCCCAGACAGGGGGCGTGGCCGAGATCGCCAACCTGAACGCGCCCACCCAGACGGTGATTTCGGGCGAGAAGGCAGCCGTCGAGGCGGCGGGCGCGGCCCTCAAGGTGCGCGGGTTGAAGGCCATTCCGCTCAGGGTGTCGGCCCCCTTCCACTGTTCGCTGATGCAGAGCGCCCGGACGGGGCTGAGCGGCGACCTGCACGCGGCCCACTGCGGCCCGATGAGCTTTCCGGTGATCGCCAACGTGAGTGCCGAGGCCGTGAGCGACTCCGCTCAGATCGCGGCGCTGCTGGAGGCGCAGATTACCGGCACGGTGCGCTGGGTCGAGAGCATTCAGCGGCTGGCCGACCTGGGCGCGGACATGTTCATCGAGTTCGGCCAGGGCACCGTGCTGACCGGACTGGTGAAGCGGATTCTGCCGGACGCTCGGACCATCAACATTCACACGCCGGACGACCTGACCGAGTTTCTGGAACTGGTCGGGCCAGCGTCCTGAGCAGCTTGGAACCCG
>JANXWI010000028.1 GCA_025351205.1 Deinococcus sp. | reverse complement strand
TGGTGGCGAATGACGCCATCTCGCTCGACCTGGGCGCGGGCGAGGTGCTCGCGCTGCTCGGTGAAAACGGGGCCGGCAAGAGCACGCTGGTGTCGATCACAGCATACTTTTGAAAAAGGCATCATAACAATATACTACTCGACTCTTTTTCCTGATTTTGTGTCTCAACGCAAACGAATCTCCCGTGGAGACGATGCCTTATCTGTAGTGTTCGAGAAAAGGTACGAGATATGGACCGCTGTGCATGAATTGTTAATGTTTAGAGATAGAGAGTTATTAAGTGATGTCGCGGACTTGAATATTGATAGCGACGCTATTTTGCGAGTTGCCGAAGTTCAGCAGGAGCGAGAGCGTGTACGCGCAGCAACATTGGCTTCTATTTATGCTGCCAGAGAGGCGCAAAAAATTGGGGCTATAAGCGATTCCGATCAAATGCAGCCCTAATCTAACCACCCCTGCAAGCTCCTAACGCCCAACTCCGCCCCCTGCACCGCCGCAATCGCCTTCGCCGTCCACTCGGCCCCTTCCTTCGTGCTCACAATCGGCACGCCCCGCTCCAGCGCCGTGCGGAGCAACTGGCTCCCGGTCACGTCAATGAGCATGTCCGGCAGTGTATCGCCTTCCTGATCCCGGATGACACGAAAACCTACGCCCGTCAGCTCGGCGGCGACCTCGTCCAACCCCTCGCCCAACAGCAACGCCACCCCCTTAAGCGGCAGGTTGCTCTTGGCCCCCAGCGCGGCGCGGTAATACGCCAGATACGGATCGGCGTCGATGCCCATGCTCTCGCCCGTGCTCTTCATCTCCGGCCCCAGAATTGGCAGCACGCCCTTGAATTTCAGGAACGGCAGATGCACTTCCTTGACGCTGTACATGGCCGGAGTGGGCGTCTCGGTAAACCCGATCTGCGCCAGCGTCTGCCCAACGGCGATGCGGGCGGCGTACTTGGCGAGCGGGTGCCCGGTGGCCTTGCTCACGTAGGGCACGGTGCGGCTGGCACGCGGGTTGGCCTCCAGGATGTACGGCACGCCGTCCTTGATGGCCCACTGCACGTTCATCAGGCCCTTCACGCCCAGCTCCAGCGCCAGCCGCTCGGTGGTGGATTTAATAATCTCGCTCAGCTCGGCGCTCAGGTTCACGGGCGGGATGATGCAGGCGCTGTCGCCCGAATGCACCCCGGCGGCCTCGATGTGCTCCATGATGCCCGCGACCACCGCTATCTGCCCGTCGCAGAGCGTGTCCACGTCCAGCTCCAGCGCCCCTTCCAGGTACTGATCGAGCAATATGCTCGGCTGCCCTTCCACGGCGGAATACACCTCGTCGAGGTAGGTCTGGAGTTCGTGGGCGCTGCGCACCGTGCGCATGGCGCGGCCCCCCAGCACGTAACTGGGCCGGGCCATCAGCGGAAAGCCCAGCCGGGCGGCCAGCTCCTGCGCCTCGCCCGCGTTCTTCGCCACCAGACCCTTGGGCTGCGGAATGCCCAGCCGTTCGCACAGCGCATTGAAGCTGGCGCGGTCCTCGGCCTCGTCGATGGTGGCCGGGCTGGTGCCGATGATCGGTGCGCCCGCCGCTTCCAATCTCGCCGCCAGTTTCAGCGGCGTCTGCCCGCCGAGCTGCACGATCACGCCGATGGGCTTCTCGTGCTCGACGATGTTCATCACGTCCTCGAAGGTCAGCGGCTCGAAGTACAGCCGGTCCGCCGTGTCGTAGTCGGTGCTCACCGTTTCAGGGTTCGAGTTGACCATGATCGTCTCGTAGCCCGCCTCCTGCAATGCCCACACCGCATGCACGGTGGCGTAGTCGAATTCCACGCCCTGCCCGATGCGGTTCGGCCCGCTGCCCAGAATCACGACTTTGGGCTTGTCGGTGTGCCGCACCTCGTCTTCCCATTCGTAGGTGCTGTAGTGATACGGCGTGTGCGCCTCGAACTCGGCGGCGCAGGTGTCCACCGTCTTGTAGACCGGCGTGGCGCGGGCCTCTTTGCGAAGCGCCCGAACGTCCAGTTCCGTCAGTCCAACGATCTCGCCAATCCGGGCGTCACTGAACCCCAGCCGCTTGACCTCGCGCCAGTATTCGTATTTCCACTCCTGAATCGGCCCCAGTTCCAGAATCTCGCCCTCTGCGGCCACGATTTCGTGTAATTGCCCCAGGAACCAGCGGTCAATTTTGGTGGCCTCGAACAGCTGATCCACCGTCTCGCCGCGCCGCAGCAGCTCGATCACCGCTTCCAGGCGGCGCGGGTTGGGGTACAGCAGGCCGCGCAGCCCGTCCACGTCCATCTGGGCGTACAGGCCGCGCGTGTCGCTCTCGGTAGACCGCAGCGCCTTCTGCAAGCTCTCCTTGAAGGTGCGCCCCACCGCCATCACCTCGCCCACCGAGCGCATCTGCGTGCCCAGGTGGTCGGAGGTGCCGGGAAACTTCTCGAAGGCGAAGCGCGGAATCTTGGTCACCACGTAGTCGATGCTCGGCTCGAACGAGGCGGGCGTGACTTTGGTGATGTCGTTCGGCAGCTCGTCGAGGTGGTAGCCCACCGCCAGCAGCGCGGCGATCTTGGCAATCGGGAAGCCGGTGGCCTTGCTCGCCAGGGCGCTACTGCGGCTCACGCGCGGGTTCATCTCGATCACGATCACGCGTCCGTTGTCAGGGTTGACCGCGAACTGAATGTTGCTGCCGCCCGTCGCCACCCCGATCTCGCGGATGATCGCCAGCGACATGTCGCGCAGCCGCTGGTACTCCACGTCGCTGAGCGTCTGGGCGGGGGCCACGGTAATGCTGTCGCCGGTATGCACGCCCATCGGGTCGAAGTTCTCGATGCCCGTGATGATGATGACCGTGTCGGCGGTGTCGCGCATCACTTCCAGCTCGTATTCCTTCCAGCCCAGGATGGATTCTTCCAGCAGCACAGATGTGACGGGGCTGTCGCGCAGGCCGCCCTCGGTGATGTCCAGGAATTCCTCGTAGCTGTGCGCGATGCCGCCGCCCGTGCCGCCGAGTGTGAAGCTGGGCCGGATCACCACCGGCAGGCCGAGTTCCTTCTGGTATTCCACGGCCTCGTCCAGACTGTGGACCATCTTGCCCTTGGCCGTCTCAATGCCGATCCTGGTCATGGCCGCCTGGAACAGCTCGCGGTCCTCGCCCTTGCGGATGGCCTCCACGCCCGCGCCGATCAGCTCGACGTTGTACTTTTCCAATATTCCCCGCTCGTGCAGCTCCATCGCCAGGTTCAGCGCGGTCTGACCGCCCAGGGTGGGCAGCAGGGCGTCGGGCTTCTCGTCTGCTATCACCTTCTCCACGAATTCAGGCGTCAGCGGCTCCAGATAGGTGGCGTCAGAGAGGTCGGGGTCGGTCATGATGGTCGCCGGGTTGCTGTTCACCAGCACCACCCGGTAGCCCTCCGCCTTGAGGGCCTTGAGGGCCTGCGTGCCGCTGTAATCGAACTCGGCAGCCTGCCCTATCTGAATAGGACCGCTGCCGAGGATCAGGATGGTGTGTAAGTCAGTGCGCTTGGGCATTCCAGAGAGTCAGTATGGCACGCCAGGGCGGGGGAGGGGTGAGGGGGCTGTATGGTTATGCAGGCGGGGGTCCGATTGCGGCATGGTAGAGTTCGCGCCGCGCAGTCTGGATCACCTGCTGATCTTCGGGCGTGAGTTGCCCCCATGCGGTGTCTTTCCAGTTGACGTAAGGATTCTCGGCAATCCAGCGGGGCGGCAACTCACTGTCCAGCCAGATGATCGGTTCAGATGCGGCAATCTCGGCGGCACTCTGTACCCGTTCGACCAGCGGTGCAGGAATCCAGGCCAGCAGGAGCAACAGCGAATCTGCATGAATCGACCTGACGTTCAGCAGGGCAAACCAGCCGTCCCAGGGTGGCAGATACGAGCCGTCGATCACACCGTCTGAGGCGGGCACCCCTTCACCCATCTGAGTATCGGTATGGCTCAGGACACAGAGAATTCGCCCCGGGCTGGGCGGCTCAGTGATTGCCCCCAACTCCTGCCTGCGCCGCTCGATCAGGGCTGAAATGTCGTCAGGAACGTTCTGCCAGTCCTGTGACAACTTGTGAGTGTAAGGCTCCAGTGCCACACTCCGAAGCGAACTCGCGGGCGCGGCCACGTCCAGCTTCAGGGCGCACCACGCCTGCGCCTCGGCCAGCGCCTGACGGTGGG
>JANXWI010000567.1 GCA_025351205.1 Deinococcus sp. | reverse complement strand
CGACGAGGGCGAGCCGAGCGCCGCGCTGAGCCGCGAGAGCGCGTATCTGGCGGGCAACTGGCTGTTTCTGGTGTTCAGCGTGATGGTGCTGCTGGGCACGCTGTTTCCGGTGATGGTCGAGGCCGCCACCGGCAAGAAAACAAGCGTGGGCGCACCCTTTTTCGACGCCTTCGCCATCCCCATCGGCCTGGGTCTGCTGCTGATGATGGGCGTGGGGCCGCTGCTGCCCTGGCGACGGGCCACCGGCGAGAAGTTGCTGGCCGCCCTGCGGATTCCCGGCGGCGCTGGCCTGCTGGCGCTGGCGCTGGGTTTTGCCTTCGGGTTACGTTCGGTGGGCGTGCTGCTGACCGTGGCGCTGGCCGCGTATAACTTCGCGGGCCTGGGCGTGCTGACCGTGCGTTCCGCCCGTGAGCGCGGCAACTTCGGGGCACTGCTCCGTGAGCAGCCGCGACGCCAGGGGGCACACCTCGCCCACGCCGGACTGGTGGTGCTGAGCCTGGGCGTGGCCTTCAGCACGGCGTACAAGAGCAGCGCCGAGATCACGCTGAACAGGGGGCAGAGCATATCGTTCGCCGGGCAGACCGCGAGGCTCGAAAGCCTGGAGCAGCGCACTTACCCCTACGGCTCGGCAGTCGTCGCCACCGTGACGCTGGGTGAGCAGACCTACCAGCCGCGCAGCAACGTGTACATCAACGGCGGCAACACGCTGTACCCCACGCCGTCTGTGCATTACGGCCTGCTGGGCGACAGCTACCTCGTGACCACCAACCTCGACCCCAAAGGCCAGTGGGCCAGCGTGCGCCTGATCTCGTCGCCGCTGGTGTCGTGGATCTGGGTGGGCATGCTGATCATCGTGCTGGGCGCGAGTCTGACCCTGGTGACGCCCAGAGTAGCGGCGAGGCAGCGCGTGCCGGTGGGCGCGGTGGCCGCCGACTGACCCGACGAAATGGGTTAGGTTTTCTCCCTCGCCCCTGGGGAGACTGGCACAGCTCGGTACGAGAGGGGCGCTGCGAAGCAGCGGGGTGAGGGGTACTCAAGCGACATCAGATCGCCATCGGACGTTGTTTCCCGACCTTCCGGCATCTTATACACCTTCCGCTTTTTCAAGGAACCTCTAAATGACCAGCAAGACTAACTCCAATCCGACTCCCGCCCCCGTCTCGCCGCTGCGCCGGTTTCTGCCGCCCGTCATCGCTGCCGCCCTGGTGGTGGCGCTGGGCTTCGGGCTGTTTCGCAGCAACGGGGCCGTCGAAGGCCCGCTGGTGGGCAAGCCTGCGCCCGACTTTACCCTGCAAACACTCAACGGCGGCACCCTCTCGCTGGCCTCGCTGAAAGGCAGGCCGGTGGTGCTGAACTTCTGGGCGTCGTGGTGCGTGCCCTGCCGCGAGGAGGCCCCGGTGCTGCGTGATTTGTCCGAGAAACAGACGGCAACCGGGCTGGCGGTGGTGGGCGTGGTGTTTTCCGACAAGAACATCAAGGCCGTGAACTCGTTTGTGCAGGAATATGCGCTGGCCTACCCCAGCCTGCTCGACCCGAAGCTGAACACCTCGATTGCCTACGGCGTGAGCGGCGTGCCGGAAACGTTTTTCATCGACAAGGCGGGCGTGGTGCGCGGCTACGACCAGGGTGGCCTGACGAAAGAGCGGCTGACGGCGGGGCTGGGCAAGATCGGGGTGGTGTACTGATGGGGGCTTGTGGCCCGTGGCCTGTGGCTCTTGGACACGGCCTGAGCGGTTCGGTTGCTTCCGCCCTGATACGCCTTTCCCACAAGCTACGTGCCACAGGCTACGCGCTGATGGTTGCCCTTTTGCTGCTCAGCCCGGCGGCGCTGGCCCAGAATCTCTCACAGCCCAGCCCCAATCCCAGCGGCGGCATCTCGGCGGGCGGCGCAGCGGTGCAGGCGCTCTCCCCTGCCCAGGAAGCGCGGGCGCAGGCCATCGGGCGCACCATCCGCTGTCCGGTGTGCCAGGGGCTGCCCATCACCGAGAGTCCGAGCGACCTGAGCCAGCAGATGCTGCGCGAGCTGCGCGAACAGGTGGGAAGCGGGCAGGACGAAGGTCAGATCACCACCTACTTTGCCGCCCGCTACGGCGACACGGTGCTGCTCGACCCGCCCCGGCGCGGCGCGAACCTGCTGCTGTGGCTGGGACCGCTGGCGGCAGCCCTGCTGGGCGGCGGCTGGCTGCTGAACAGTGTGCGGACACGCGGAAGGCTGGCCCCGGCGCAGGCTTCGGAGGGTCGGGCTGATGAACCGGACGCCGATGAACTGGAAAACGCGCCAGACGAGTATCTGGCCCAAGTCAAAACACAGGTCAAAACGCAGGTGAAGGCCGAGGCCGCGCACGGGGGGACGCCGTGACCGCCCTGACCCTGGCGCTGCTGGCCCTGCTGCTGATCGCGGCGGTGGTTCTGGTTCTGGCCCCGCTTCGGCAGACCGGGGTGAGCGATCCCGACGCCCTGCAACGCAGCCAGCTGGAAACCGAACGCGAGCGCCTGTTCGCCGAGCTGCGCGGCCTGAGCGACGACACCGAAAGCCGTAGGCCCGAGCTGGAAAACCGGGCCGCCCGCGTACTTCGCAGCCTGGACGGCATGCCGCCCGCTCCTGCTGGCAAATTACCTGCGGGCTGGCTGTGGGGCGGGCTGGCCGCCGTTGCCGTGCTGGTGGCGGTGGGGGCCTTCAGCTTCATTCCGTCGTGGCAGCTTCGCGGCCTGAACAGTGCCGAGGCGCAGACGGTCAAGACGGCGGTGCGGCTGCCAGGGCTGGCCGCGCGGGCGCAGAACAGTGGCCGCGTGGCCGATCAGCTGACCTGGGGCCGGGCCGCGTTCGACGCCGGGCAGTACGATCAGGCATCGAGCGCCTACGCCTCGGCCCTGAAGCAGAACCCGCGTCAGCCGGAGGCATTGCGGCGACTGGGCATCATTCTGCTGACCAAAAACGATGGGCAGGCACAGGCGGCCAAGCCCAATGATCAGGCCTTTCTGCTGATCCGCACCGCCGCGCAGCTCGCGCCCAACGACTCGGAAAGTCAACTGCTGCTCGGCTTCGCCCTGTCGCGCTACGGGCAGGACGCGCTGGCCCTGAGCGCCCTGGAACGCTACCGCAGTCTGAGTCCGCAGGGGCGCGACGCCGACCAGCTGATTTCGGCCATCCGTTCGCGGCAGAACAGTGCCGACCCCGGCCTCGCCGTATACGCCGCCAACTGCGCGAGCTGTCACGGGGCGGCGGGCGGCGGCGGCATCGGGCCGAGCCTGCTGCGGGCCGGGCTGACGCGGGCATCGGTGGCGGCGATCACCCGCAACGGCAAGGGGAGCATGCCCGGATTTCCCAACATCACCGGGAAATCGCTGGACGCGCTGCTGGCGCTGGTCGAGGGCTGGCAGAAGTGAATGTTGGTGATCTGGACTGTTTGGCGAGGGCTTCGAGCTTTAGCGGCCCCCCACCCCCAGCCCCTACCGCTCGGACCAGAGACGTGATGATCAGTCTAGAAAGAGGAGGGGCCGCCCCCGACGACCTGCCCGTCGCCCCCGCCGGGGTAGGGGGGCTTAACAGAACCGTCAAGCGCTGCGCGGGGGGCAAGGCACGTCGGTTGACACGGTGGGGTATTGACCCTGGTTTTATAAATCTGGAAGGCGGAAATCCGCTTCCTGGTGCCGCAAGGGTTATCAGTTCGCCGCAGTCACTTGGACGCCTGGGCGTTCTTGGGCAGAACAGCGCGCTTGAGCACGCTTGCCCGCCGTATTTGATCCGCCGAAGGCTGTGCGGCGACGAGCTGGCGGAGTTTTTGGTTCATCCTGACGATCTACTTTTAACCCCAATGCCCTGGCCGTTCCCCCTCGCCCCCGGCGGGAGAGGGGCCTCGCGCAGCGAGGGGGAGAGGGGACCACCGAGCAGGCCCGAACTCAATCCACCCCGTCTGACCGTTCCCCCCTCTACCTCCGGGAGAGGGG
>JANXWI010000556.1 GCA_025351205.1 Deinococcus sp. | reverse complement strand
TGGCTACGATTTCGTCGGCACGGTGCTCGCAGTGGGGTCTGGTGTCGCTCAGAACCTGATCGGCACACGGGTCGCCGCCGTGACCAAGACCGGGGGCTGGGCCACCCATACCCTGGTGCCCGCCCTGGACCTGGTGCCTGTTCCGGCAGACCTCGATCCGGCCCTGGTGGAGACGGTGATCGTCAACGGCGTCACCGCCTGGCAGATGCTGTACCGCAGGGCGAAGGTCGAAGCGGGCCAGACGATCCTGGTGCACGGGGCCAACGGCGGCGTCGGCACGGTGCTGTGTCAGCTCGCCCTGCACGCGGGCATCCGGGTAATCGGCACGTCTGCTCCCCGGCATCACGAGGCCCTGAGGGAGATGGGCACCGAGCCGCTTGACTACGACGCCCCGGACCTGGCCGCCCGCATCCGGGCAGTGGTCCCCGGCGGTGTGAATGCCGCCTTCGATCATCTGGGCCTGGAGAGTTGCCGCCTCTCGTTCGGAGTGCTCGCCCCTGGGGGCAGCCTGATCTCCTACGGCGTCGCGGCGGGCCTGAAAGATCCCAGCAGGGCCGGGGTGACGATCCTCGTCACCGTCTTCCTGGGGCTGATCGGCCAGCTGACGCTCTGGAATGCGCTGCCCAACTCACGCCACGCCTCGTTTTACGACTTCTGGGCGGGCCACACGGTCGGGCTGAGCGCCTTTCGCCGCCGCTTCCACGAAGATCTGACGGCGCTGCTGGGCCTGCTGGCCGGGGGAGCCATCAGTCCACACATCGCTGCCCGTTTCCCGCTGAGTGAGGCGGGCGCCGCGATGACCCTGGCCGAGTCCCGCACTGTTCAGGGCAAGGTGGTGATTTTGCCCTGAGGCCGTGTAGGAAACAATGCCCATAGAGCCACCCTGCGGTCAGCCCTGATTTAGGCCCGTTTCGCTGGGACCGATGGAGCTGGAGATCTCACTCCGCTCAACCACTGAAGCCAGAAGGCGGTCAAGAGCTACTCTACCTGCATGCCCCAACCCCCCTGTCAAAGCCATCTTCTGGGACATCGGCGGCGTGCTGCTCTCGAACGGCTGGGACCGCGACCAGCGCCGCGTGGTGGTGACGCAGTTCGGCCTGGACCCGGACGACTTTCAGGAGCGCCACAAGCTGATCGTGCCCGAGCTGGAAATGGGGCGGCTGACGCTGGACGATTACCTCGACCAGACGGTGTTCATCCACCCGCAGAGCTTCACCCGTGAGCAGTTCGTGGCGGCGATAGAGGCCCAGAGCGCGGCGAACGAGGACGCCCTGGCGCTGCTGCGAAGCCTGAGCGGCAGGCACCGGATGTACGCCCTGAACAACGAGTCGCGCGAGCTGAACGCCCACCGCCGCCGCGCCTTTGGCCTGGACGACGCCCTGCTGGCCTTCTTCAGCTCGTGCTACCTGGGCCTGAGCAAGCCGGGGCCGGCCATCTACCGCCTGGCGCTCGATCTGGCGGGCGTTCAGCCGACCCAGGCGCTGATGATCGATGACCGCCTGCAAAACGTCGAGGCCGCCCGCAGCGTGAGGATGCAGGCCATTCACTTTCAGGACGCCGGGCAGCTGAAGGGCGAACTCGAACGGCTGGGCGTAACTTCCAGCTGACCGTCTTGACCGTGTCTTAAATGTACTTGGTGTAGGGTGTACACCATTTGCCCCGGCAGGCAGAGCGTGGGTTAGACTTGCCCATGCGGGAGGCCGATTCAGGCCCGGCGAACACGCCCACCACAAGACTCAGGCAATCCCCATTCAGGAGGCACCATGAAGGTAGGCATCAACGGATTTGGACGGATCGGGCGACTGGTATTTCGTATTCTGACCGAGCGCGGCATCGACGTGGTCGCCATCAACGACCTGACCGACAACAAGACGCTCGCCAACCTGCTCAAGTACGACAGCACCGCCGGCAAATTCAACGGCACCGTGACCTACGACGAGGGCAACCTGCACGTGAACGGCAAGGCCATCCGGGCGCTGGCCGAGCGCGACCCCGCCAACCTGAAATGGGGCGAGATGGGCGTGGATGTGGTGATCGAGAGCACCGGCATTTTTACCGACCGCGAGAGCGTGAGCAAGCACATCGCGGGCGGCGCCAAGAAGGTCATCATCACGGCCCCGGCCAAGAACGAGGACTTTGCCATCGTGCTGGGCGTGAACGAGCAGGATTACGACGCGTCCAAGCACAACATCATTTCCAACGCCAGCTGCACCACCAACAGCCTCGGCATTCCGATGAAGCTCATCGACGAGGCCTTCGGCATCGAGAAGGCCATCATGACCACGGTGCACAGCTACACCAACGACCAGCGCGTGCTGGACCTGCCGCACAGCGACCTGCGCCGGGCGCGCGCCGCCGCCATCAACATCATCCCGACCAGCACCGGCGCGGCCAAGGCGGTGAGCCAGGTGTACCCCAAGCTGAA
>JANXWI010000553.1 GCA_025351205.1 Deinococcus sp. | reverse complement strand
GGACATCAACCGGGACGCCAACATCGGCATGGGTCTATATCTCATGTTCGGCTGGCTGTATCCGCTGGGTCTGGTGGCCCTGGCCGGAGCGCTGGCAGGGCTGGTCTGGGAGCATTTCCGGCCCGCCAGACCGGAACCTGCTCGGCTTCAGGCCGGTACGGCTGGTCCACTCGGCTTTTGGCTGCTGGGACTGATTCCGCCCGCCCTGGTCGTGTCGGCGGGCGAACTCGGCAGGACGGCGGCGGTGGCCGGTCTGATGCCAAAGCTGGCTCAGACGGCCTGGCATCTGCTGTTGCCGACGCTGCTGTTCGCTCTGCTCACCGACCTGGGACCGCTGCTGTTGCCGCTGGTGCTGCTGCGCGTCCGTGCGGCCCAGACCGGAGGCCCGCGCGAACAGCTGTGGGGCTTCTGGGGCCTGTGTCTCGGCTGGACCGCCGGAGTTCTGGGCATGTACTGGCCCGCGCTGCTACTGGGGCGGGGGTTCGTGGTTCTGTACCCGCTCACGGCCCTGCTGATGCTGCTGGGCTATCTGGGCGGGAGACGGCTGGCACGCCGCAGGTCTTGAGGCCGGATTACTCGGCTTTCGCCTTCGCCACTTTCATCGCCGGATACATCTGATACTGCCAAAATCAAGGCTGTAGACAAGCAACCACGGCTTGTTTGAATGTAATGTACATTGTGGTATGAAGGCTCTCACCCCGCGAAGAAGGAAAACAAAAGCCATAAACGCGCAAGACGCCGGAAAACTCATGGCGTTCCTTGAGCGAGGTGAGCTTGGTCCAATCAAACCCGGCATGACACGTGATACCGTGATTCGAATCCTCGGCCAACCAACTAACACTAGCAATCCACAGGCTATATTACCGCCATTAGAAATCTTATGGTATGGATTATGGCTCGAACTAACCTTCAATGATGGTATCTTAGAGTATACCAGCTTAAGGTATAAATGGCAGCGCTGGCGTCACCGCCGCTTGCGGCTCGCTGGAATATTCGATGCTCAGTGGTCACGGAAAATTTCAATTTGGAATTACCTGCGCTTCCAAACCTTCCTGCATTCACGCAGGATCGGATACAACCTGACCAGATATGAAGACGGAAGCTTGGCTATATATTTTCCTGCCGGGGCGATAGTTTTTGATACCTCTCGCAGATTGGGTTTACATTCAATAAATCATAATGTATTTCAAATCACACCATTGAAGGAATATACAACTCGTCAGATACCTCCGCACCCTATACTGTGGTCGAGGAAGAAACGCTTGTCTGATTCAGAGGTGAAAGATATTTGACGTGTTTTTGTGTCGAGTATCTGATGAAAGCTACTCCGTTCTAGCCCTCGCCGATTCCATCGCCAGGTACATCTGATACTGCGGCGCTCCGCCGAGCATATTCTGGCCGCCGTCTACCGGCAGAATCACGCCGGTCACATAGCTGGCAGCATCCGAAACCAGAAATAAAGCGGCGTTGGCAATGTCCTGCGGCACGCCAAAGCGGCCCAGCGGCACGGTGCGGGTGAACTGTGCCCGTGTCTTCTCGTCGGGAGCCAGCCGCGCCATGCCCTCGGTGCCGTCGATGGGGCCGGGAATGATGGCGTTCACGCGCACGCCGCGCAGACCCCACTCGATGGCCAGCGTCTGCGTCAGCGCGTCCACGCCCGCTTTGGCGGCCACCACGTGCGCCTGCATCGGCACCGGAATGCCGTAGGCCGAGATGCTGAGAATGTTGCCGCCCGGCACTTTCAGGTGCGGCGCGCAGGCCTTGACGGTGTTGAAGGTGCCGATCAGGTCGATGTCCACCACCGTCTTGAAACCGTTGGGCGAGATGCCGTCCACCGGGGCCGGAAAGTTGCCCGCCGCGCCCGCCAGCACGATGTCGTACAGGCCGTGCGCGTCCACACCCTGTTGCGCCGCCGCCTGCATGGCCGCGAAGTCGCGCACGTCGGCACTGACGCCGATTGAGCGCCCGCCCGCGTCCACGATGCCCTGGGCGGCCCGCTGCGCCTTCTCCAGGTTGCGCCCCAGGATGGTGACCGCGCAGCCGTGCGCGGCAAAGCTCTGGGCGATGCCCAGGTTGATGCCACTGCCGCCGCCGGTGATCAGGGCGTGCTTGCCCACCAGCAGATCGGGGCGGAAGGTGGAGGAGGCGGGGTGGGGTTGGTTGTTCGGGGTAGAGGTGGTCTGGGTCATGATGTGGCTCCTTAAGGGCAAATTCAAGAGGTTTCGTTAGCTGAATGAAGATGATCGGAAAGTCGAACCCAGTATTGTGCCTCGACAGTCGAAAAAATACCGTCCCGCTCGTGAACAAAGCCGAGTTTCGTCAACACACGTTGCGAAGCTTTGTTGCGAGGCCGGACGATGGCGGCAATACGCTGGAGATTAAGTTCATTCATCCCATACTCTAAGGCAGCTTGCCCCAGTTCTGTGGCAAAACCTCGTCCCCATGCAGGTCGTCCGAGGTAATAAGACAGTTGAATCTCATTGGTTTCTTCCAACGGTTCGAGCCCACCATGTCCGAGAAACACACCAGTCGAATTCTCGATCACTGCACAAGGTCCAAACCCATATTGCGACCACAGGCTTACCTTGGCCGACAGGTACTGCTCGCTTTCCTCACGGGTGCGGGCCACGCCGAGCCATGTGACCTCAGGATCGCTGTCGATCACGGCGTAATGAGCGTCCAGGTCAGTCATTTGCAGGGGACGCATGAGCAGCCGATAGGTCTGCAAGAGTATGCCGTCATCGTAACGCTGCTCCATAAATCGTGACCTCTGCTGAGAAGCGTTCATTTCCGCAAAGCCGCCGTCAACCCCTCGGCGGTCATGTGTTCGGCGTTCCAATCCACCGCCTGCAACAGGCTCTCGCGGTGGGGCAGGGCGTCGTTCATCACGCGCTTGGTGCCCTCCAGCGCCTTTGGTGACAAGCTCGCCAGATGCTGGGCCAGAGCGTCGGCCCGCTCGAACAGGGAATCCGGCGTGTCCAACACCTCGGTCACCAGTCCAATTCGCGCAGCCGTAGCCGCGTCTATCGCCTCTCCGGTCAGGGCCAGCTGCCGCGCCCAGCCCTGGCCCACGATGCCCGGCAGGCGTTGCAGTCCGCCCAGGTCGGCGGCGATGCCCAGCCGCACTTCCGGCAGGCTGAAACGGGCGTCCTGGCTGCACAGCCGCAGGTCGCAGGCGCTGATCAGCTCCAGACCCGCGCCGATGCACCAGCCGTGGACGGCGGCGATCACCGGAATGGGCAGCGCCGCCAGCCCCTCGAAGGCCGTGTGCATCGGGGCCACCTGCGCCCGGAACAGCGGCACATCGCCCAGCGCCGCCTCCAGCCCCGCCGCCGAAGCCTTCACGTCCAGGCCCGCGCTGAACAGCTCCTGGCCGCGCACGATCAGCACGCGGGCTGCTTCCAGTCGTGCCAGAGCCTGCGGCATCTCGGCCCAGAACGTCGGCCCCATGCTGCCCTTGCGCGACACGATGGTCAGGGTAGCGACCTCACCCGCAAAGGTGAGACTCAGCGTCTCGAAATTCATGATCCGAGTGTAGCGCGGCCATCTGGACCGGGTACAAGGAGGCCTGTGGCGTGTGGGGAAGGCCCGGACTCCCGATTTGATTTCCGTGGCAGGGGCCGTGTCCACAGGCTACAGGCCACACACCACAGGCCAAAAAAAGCGCCACAGCCGCAACTCCGACTGTGACTCTTTATGGTGTGGTGCTGAAGATGGGACTTGAACCCACACGCCTCGCGGCGCTAGCACCTCAAGCTAGTGCGTCTACCAATTCCGCCACCCCAGCACACCTTGCACGCCGTTGACGACGCCGCCCCTGGTAAGAGGGCCAGAGAAGTTTAGGGTTGGGCGCGGGCTTTGTCAATTGCCAACCCGCCACCGGGCTGCTAGACTCACGTTTGCCGCCGCCGAGGGTCAGGAGTTTTTTCTGGCTCTGGCGCGCGAGACACCACAACACGAGAGGCGACACATGAGTTACAACCAGGGGTATCAGGACAAGAAGGGCGATATCATCAAGACCAACGCGCTGAGCAGCAATGACACCGGCAGCACTTACGTGCAGATCGCGCTGCTGACCGAGCGCATCCAGAATCTCGCCAAGCACCTCGGCACCAACAAGAAGGACAAGCACGGCCAGCGCGGGTTGCAGCTGATGAACGGCCAGCGCCGCCGCCTGCTGAAGTACCTGGAGCGCACCGACTACGACGGGTACATTGCCATTACCGACAGGCTGGTTATTCGGCGTGGGCAGCGGATTGTCAAATAACCCAGAGACGCGCCGGATGAGTCTAGCTGGAGGAGGGGCCGCCCCCGACGAATTGCCAATGGCGACCCAGCAGGCGTCTGAGTGAATAAAAGCACCCAGAGACGCGCCAATTAATCTAGTGAGAGGGAGGGGCGTCTTGGGCAGAACGGACGCGCTTGAGCACGCCTGCCCGCCGCCCCCGACCGATGGTGCCAATGGCGACCCGGCAGGCCACAACCTGAAGAAACGCAATTCAGCCGACGTAAACGCCACCTGGAAATCCAGAGACGCGCCAATTAGTCTAGTGAGAGGAGGGGCCTCTTGGGCAGAACGGACGCCGTACACGACGCCTGCCCGCCGCCCCCGACGAATTGCCAATGGCGACCCGGCAGGCTCTGCTCTGGACGGAACAAAGGCGTTCTGTTCGTCCAGACCTAACCCGGCTTCAGCACAGCCACCCCACTCCGGGGTGGTTTTTTAATGTCTGCTCTCCCTGTCCGCTAGGCTCTGGGCATGACAGAGCATCCCTCTTCTGACCGGACCTTCCAGGCCACCCTGGTGCAGCCGAAGTGGGCCGCGTCCGACTTTCTGAGCGCCGCCCGCTTCCGCGCCTGGATGACGGCGCAACTGGAATCGGCAAAGCCGCAGCTGCACCCGAATCAGCCAAACCTGGTGGTGCTGACCGAGCTGAACGGCCTGCCTCTGGTGCTGCGCGGCGGCTGGATTGCAGCGGCCACCGGCAGATTCGAGTGGGCGGCGGCGCTGCTGTTCGTGCATCATCTGCCTTCCGCGCTGCCGATTCTGCTGCGAGAGAAGGTCTCACCCATCCGCGCGTTACAGCTGGCCCTGGCAGACGCCAACGCGGCGCTGTACCTGAGCGTGTGCCGTGATCTGGCGCGCGAGTACGGCGTGTATCTGGTGTCTGGAAGTACACCCATGCCCCAATACGTGCTGGAACAGGGCACGCTGCGCCGATGCGGGCCGCAGCTGTACAACCAGACCCTTCTGCTGGCTCCGGACGGCGCGCTGATCGGCGCGGCCAGCAAGGTCTTCCTGACCCCCGGCGAGGAGGCGGGCGGCGTGGACCTGTCGCCGGGGGCGCTGGAGGGGCTGCGCGTCTACCCGACAGGGGTGGGCGACCTGGGCGTGGCAATCAGCCTCGACGCTTTCCGGCTAGAAGTCATCTCGCATCTGGAGGCGCAGGGCTGCACCGTGCTGCTGCAACCCGACGCCAACGGCAGCCCCTGGACCGGCAAAG
>JANXWI010000551.1 GCA_025351205.1 Deinococcus sp. | reverse complement strand
GGGAACTATGACATCGCGAGTCACTTTCATCAGCATGTCGATGCCTTGTGCGTGCTCGGCGAGTCGTTGCTCCGCACTGGGCCTGTGAGGAACCAGAGTCTCATCAATGGTCGGCATCACATAGTTCTGAACTTTATTGGCCATCCCTTTGGGCAGAGTCGCAAGGCGTCTGGTCGTGCCCATCAGGGCGTTGGCCGTAAGTTCCGGGCCGACTTTGCCGATCAGCGTCTTGACGTACGGACCCGTATCCAGCTTCCTGGCCAGCCCTGGCTCGATCAAACTTTTTTTCGTGCCCGTCGTGAGTATGCTCAGCTTCTGGGCCTGTGCCTGCGGGTCAGGCGCGGTCTTCTGCGGCGGCGCACCGATGCGCCCTGCTGTGGCTGGGCCTGTCGCCTCACCGCGCGAGTTGGTCGGCGGCCTGGTGGGCGTGTTCAACACGCTGCGGACGAGCGTAGGCGACGTGTCGGCCTTGGCCTTATTCGCGCTGGCTTTCGAGTCGGGTCTGATCAGTTCGTGCATCGCTTCTCCTTCCAGATACCCAGGCCCAGATACCCGGGCAAGACGAAAACGTATTGAGAACGCAGTGTTCCCCCAGTTTAACCCACCGTAAGCCAGAACGTTGCTACAATTCATGGCTGTTGCCAGACTGACATGCGCGGTATGTTGACGGCATGCAGGTCAGCAGCCCCGTCGATTCTTTTTCGGAAATTTGCCGCGAGGTCGCTGAGGGACTCGAAAGCGTCGTAAATACAGACGCGACCCGGCCAATGGAACTGGTCATGCCTGACCTGAGCGGAACTGCATTCGCGGAGGTCTGCGACACCTTCGGTCTGGGTGAGTTCGAGCGCTGGATCCTGCTGCTGACGTCGTCTGCCCGCTTGAACGCGGCGGCCATGCTGCGGGCCTGTGCGGTGGACCTGCACATGGAATGGCTCCATGCCTACCTGTGCCCTTACGTGCTTCAGCAGTGGTTTGAATCTTTTGACGGTGCGGCACTTTTGCCCGGCGCTGTTCTGATTGAATCCGGACTGGTACAGCTCAAACGCAGTGGACACGACCCCATGCTTGACCGACTCCAGATCACCTCCGGGGCGCTGGCTCTTCTACAGGGTGCTGGCACACTCCCACCCGAGACCGCGAAGATCCTGACGCCCATCGCGCATGGGGCTTTTCTGGGAGAGTCGCAGTGGGACGCGCTCGACGAACTGAACTGGGTGTTTGCCCAGACCGAACAGGCGACCACGCCGGGCGAGGTGCCGGACAGGCAGCCTGTCCCCATCGTCAACCTGTACAGCGCCACCACCGATACCGCCCTGGAGGTGGTCAGGATGTACGCCTCCGGCCCAGGTCAGGGTCAGCCAGGTCAGGGTGAGGCGGTCCAGAACCGGGCAGGCGCTCAGTCCGTCCCCCGCTGCTGGCTGCTCGATTTTGCCCAGATCGAGAGGGGCGTGCAGCAGGAACGGTTCAGCCCTGAAGAAGTGCTGGGCTGGCTGTCGCGCGACCTGAGCTATCTGGGCGGAACACTGGTGGTGCCGCTCGGTGACGAGCCGGAGGAACCGCCGCAGGCCCAGGCCACCAGCCGCATGGGAATGCTCGGCTGGTCGAAGCGCAGTTTCACCGAGGCGCTGTGCCACCAGCTCACCTCAAGGCAGGTCGTCTCCTCAGGGCGCGGAGACAGCCGCATTGTTCTGATTTCCCGCGACCCGCTCGCGTTTGAGCTGGAGCGTGACCTGTACGCCATCGCCGCTGTCCGCGCCGCGCCCGAGGAGCAGGTCGGGTTCTGGGTCAGGGCGCTGAAGCTGTCTGACCTGACCCTGCAACAGCCCCGGGTGCTGGCCGAATTGCAGCACCTGACCACCCAGTTTTCGCTCGGCAGCCAGAAGATTCTTCAGGTGGCCCGCGACGCGGAGCTCCACGCCACGCAGCGCCGCAGCGTCCATCAGTCGGAAACGCCTCAACAGGCGCAGCAGCCCGCCCCCAGCCAGAAGAAGGGCAGGGCATCCCGCGCCCGGCCCGAAGCAGGCCAGCCCGAACCAGGCCAGCCGGACGCCGCCGAAATGCAGGCCGATGGGTTGACCCTGCTGATGGAGGAGGTCTGGGAGTCCTGCAAGCGTCAGGGCCGCAAGGCCTTCCAGGGCATCGCCGAGCGGATCGAGGCCGCCGCCGCCTGGGACAGTCTGATTCTGCCGCCAGACGACCTGAGCACCCTGCACGACATCGTGACCCAGGTGCAGCACCGCCATCAGGTCTACCGGGCCTGGGGGTACGGCGCCCAGGAACGCGGGCTGGGCATCACCGTCCTGTTTGCCGGGACCAGTGGCGGCGGTAAAACCTACGCTGCCGAGGTGCTGGCAGGTGAACTGGGCCTTGATCTGTACCGCATCGACCTGTCGAGCGTGACCAGCAAATACATCGGCGAGACCGAGAAGAACCTGAAAAAGGTCTTCGACGCCGCCGACGAGGGCGGGGCCATCCTGCTGTTCGACGAGGCCGACAGCGTGTTCGGCAAGCGCGGCGACGCCCAGAGCAGCAATGACCGCTACGCCAACCTGACCACCAATTACCTGCTTCAGCGCATGGAAGCCTACCGGGGGCTGGCGATCCTGACCAGCAACTACGAGGGCAACATCGACACGGCGTTCATGCGCCGCATCCGCTTCACGGTGCGCTTCAGGGAGCCTGATCAGGCCCTGCGCGAACAGCTGTGGCAGCGGGCCTTTCCACAGGGCGTGCAGACACAACGCCTCGACTATCAGCGGCTGGCGCGGCCCAAACTGACCGGGGCACACGTCAAGGCGGTGGCCATGAACGCCAGCTTTCTGGCCGCCGCCAGAAAAGTACCGATCACCACCGAGCTGATCGAGGAGGCCATGACCCGCGAACTCAGGCGTCAGGGCCGTCTGATTCTGGGACCGAACTGAAAAGTTGACGGCCCGAATGGACACCACAACGTCTGGGTCTGTTCAAGGTCAGCCTGCTGAGTTGATCAGTGGTTCAATTCAAGACGGTTCTGTTCCCCATCAGATGACAGTTTTCCCAGGATTTTGACCGCTCTCCGGAGAACCGGAAACACCCCACGCTGTTGGTCCGGATCGGCTTCTGCCTACCACGCCGCACAGACGTGGCCCCTGACGGCTATCGGTCCCGGCGAATCTCGGTGTGCAACCGGCCCTTGATCAGGCTGTAGACCTGCTGGGCGAGGCGGTCGAGGTCGGGCGTGTTGCGGGCCTTGTTCTTGTCGGAGCCGACAGCGGGCAGGGCCGGTTTGGCCGCTTCCTCCGATGAGCCGCTGCCGGGCACCGAGCGGGTGGTGCTGGCGGCCTGAGCCAGCGGAACCGCGCCTGTACCGGCGCTGCTGTTCTGGCCGGCTGGACCACGGGAGCCGGCACTGCCGGTGCCCGGACGCGTCCGCGCCGAAACCGTGGGGCGTGGTGGTCCCGCAGAAGGTGTGGGTGGCGTCTCGGGAGCGTCCCAGAAGGGCATCGCCTCCCAGGGAGCGGGCAGACCGCCCCAGGACTGTTTCTCGGCAGATGGTGCCGACGCGGCTGGGGCCGTGAACCCGCCTCCGGCTGCCTGCTGTCGGCCTCGCCGTTCAAACTGCTCCCTGACCAGCCCCTCGACCTGCTCGGCCAGCCCTTCCTCATCGGGCGCGGCGGAGGGGAGGCCGCCTGCCAGGTCGCTCCGGGTCTGCCCGGTGTTGGAACCGGCAACGCCCGCACGGGCACCGCGCACCACCGCCGGAACAAAGCCCGGGTCGCGTTGCCTCAGGACGTGGGTCAGTTCATGGGCCAGCAGCCCCAGTCCACGGGGCGAGCTGAGGTCCTGACCCGGACTGAGCAGCACCGTGTCGCCCACTGCCAGCGCGTCGGCGGCGGCGGCAGAGGTGGCGGCGGCGGCGGCGGCAGTGCGCAGAAGTTGCGTCTCGCCCAGTCCCCGGCCCAGCAGCGGAGCCAGGCGGGCACGCACGCTCAGCGGCAGGGATTCACGCGCCGCCGGGTCGGCCAGGGCCGCTTGAAGGGTCTGCTCCTGCCGGCTGAGTGGCGAAGGGAGCGGTTGGCTGACAGGCGGCTGGATAGCCCGTGCTTGGGTTGACTGCGACTGGGCTGACTGCGACTGGGCTGACTGCGACCGGGATAAAAGCGACTGGGCTGACTGCGACTGGGCCTGAACTGGCAGTGTCGTGGGTGGCGGTATTGAGGGCAGCTGTGTCGAGGGCAACTGGACCGGGAGTGGCAGGGCCGGATTCGTTCCAGCGGGAAGCGGCTGCATGCTGGGAGGCTGCGTGTCGAGCGCCTGCATGCCCGCAACCTGACTGTCTGATGGCTGGACGCCCGGAAGCTGCGTGGCTGGTGACCGAGTGTCTGGTGACCCAGCATCTGGTGACCCAGCATCTGGTGGCCCAGCATCTGGTGATTGCGCGGCCAATAACTGCGCAACCGATGACCGCCTGTCTGCCAGCTGCGTGCCTGACGCTTGTGCGCCGAGCGGTGGTCCCGATTGCACAGTGCTTCCGGGTTCGGAATCTACCGAGAGCGGCCTGAAGTTTATAGACCGGTCCCCGGAGGTAGAGGCGTCCGGAAGATCAGCTTCTGCGTGCTCCGGCGCGGCCTGGGAACCTGTCTGACCCTCCAGAGACTGGCGGGGGAAGAGTGGCTGGGCCGTGGGGAGGCGGGTCAGCCCCTGAGGCATCTGAGCAGGCTCTGGCGCGGCGTCGAGAGGCGTTTCACGCATCACCAGTTCAGCCCCGGTGCCCGGAGCCATCAACAGTCCAGATGCGGCGTTTCTGGCCATATCGCTGCCGAGCAGGTCTCTCGGAGGCAGGTTTTCAGAGGCCAGAGACCGCTGCGTGGTCTGATCAGCGGCGACGGCCTCCGCGTCGCCCACGCCTTTTGGGCGTTCACCAGTGCTCAGTGGCTCCCCACCCTGAGGCAGGTCGCGGCCAGGAGCAGCGGCATCGGCAGGGGCGGAGGCCAGCGCCGCCGGTGGGGTGACCTCTGTGGCGGGACCGCTCAGACGTGACGCCTGGACCGGCGCAGCCTGTTCAGGACCACGTTGCCCAGTTTCAGCCGGAGTCGGAGCAGGCTGTGCTGGGGCGGAAGCGGGCGCACTGAGCCGATCTGACGTGGACTGTTTCAGGCCGGCTCGATCTGGAGCGAACTGATCCGAACCGGGCTGCTCAGAACCGGGCTGCTCAGAACCGGGCTGCTCCCGACTGGACAGTGCTGAGGAGGGGAGAGCAGTGGCAAACGATTCTGAGTCGGCCATCACGGCGTCGGCCTGAACCTGACCAGGCTGGTCCGGCAGACCTGAGGCCGCAGGAAGCAGATTGGTGGTCGGGGTCATGACAAGCGCTGCGTCCAGAACCGAGGCGGGCTGGTCCTGAAGCGGGTCTGGATTCTGGGCTGCCAGATCTCGAGGTGCCCGAGGTTCGCCGTCTGCCGGAGCCGGGACTGGGATCAGAGATTCACGGGCCGACGCGGCCCCCTGAAATGCAGACGCGCCTCCTGCTTCGCTGCCGCCTGGACGAGCAGGTTGCTGGACTGACGCCTGTTCAGTTGCCTGGAGGCCAGTCTCAGACTGTCTGGTCTCAGGTTCTCTGGGCAGAAGTGCGGCCTGGAGAAGGTTTTCGGGGCGTACGTCGGCGGCCACTGGGAGCTGGGCCGAACGGTCATCCGGAAGCGGCGCACCCAGAACCGGTACCGTCTGATCCAGTGGCCGTGAGGCAGAAGGCGGTGACGCGGCCTCAGTCTGATCATTGGAGGCTGGACTATCAGAAGCTGGACCATCGGAGGCTGGACCATCAGAGGTCAGGGGTACATCGTCAGTTCCGGGGGCCAACATCTCGGCTGCTGCATCATCTGCTGTCTGCACGGTCTCTATCGTCTGGACAATTTCTGTAGTCTGCACAGTCTCCGGGCGGTCTGGACCGACCTCGGCCAGAACAGACACCGTCTCATTTTCCAGTTCGTCAACCGTTCTCGGCTCTTTCCGGAGAGCGGACTGGCTGGTCAGCGGTTCTGTCCGTCCGGGTGCCGCCAGGTTAGCTTCGGGAGTGGTCGTCACCGGCACGTTTCCAGCCGCCACCTCCGCCCGTTCGGGATCCGCAGCCGCGCCGTTCTGGGTGGCGGGCGGCGTGACCTGAGTTGCAGGATTGAGTCTGGCCCTGAGGACGGGCCGCCCGGCAGGTGCAGTGGCCGGGAAGATGGGTGCCGGAGGAGAAGCTGGTGCCCCAGCCAGAGGCTGCCGTGAGATCGACGACGCTGTCTGCGCCGCTGGAAATGAGGGTTGTTGCACGGGCGCTGTTTCAATCGTGGAGCCTGTGGTTTTGACCGGGGCTACCGTGCCTGCTGCCGCTGAGGGCGGCCCGGATGGCGGCGCTGTCTGTCCTGGCCGCGCAGTTTCCGCGAAATCAGGCGCTTCCATAGGTGCTCCCCGCTCTGCCGCAGCAGGCGCAGATATTGGCGACACCGTGGTCTGAGGATTGACTGC
>JANXWI010000542.1 GCA_025351205.1 Deinococcus sp. | reverse complement strand
GCGCACGTGCCGCAGCACCTTGTAGCCTTTGCTGTTCAGGTCGTGCCCGAATTTGTTGTCCAGCGCCCGCACCGCGAGCCTCACCATCGCGGCAGGCTCGCCGCTGTCGGGCCGCACCACCAGGGTCGCGCCGCTCTGCTCCACCAGTTCACGCAACGTCTCGCCCCAGTGGACGTTGATGGCGTACTTCAGGTCGTAACTGTCGCTCACCACCGCGAACACCGCGCCCGGCTTGGCGAAGGTGTTGACCATGTTGCGGTAGGCCTCAACCTCGTGCGCCTTGCCCCAGCTGGTTACGGTGCTGTGCTCGGCGGCGGGAATGGAGAAGGCCGCCACGTCGCTGCCGTAATAGTTGCGCCCGGTGCGTAGCGCTTCCAGCGTGTCGCTGCCCATGAAGTTGGTCAGGTGTGCCAGCCCACCCAGGCCCGCGCCCTCGCGGCTGCTCACGCCACGGCTGCCGAAATCGTGCAGTTTGAACGGCAGCTCGGCCTCGGCGTGGTCGCTGGTGTCCTCCAGCGCCTTACGGATGATCTGCTTCAGGTAATAGCTCTGCGTCGCCACCGTGGTCGGATACCAGACGCGCATCAGCATGGTCTCGAACCAGCTGACCAGCCAGGGCAGCTCAGGGTCGGTGTTGGTCACGCTCATCAGCACGTTGTGGGTGGGCACCAGCGTTCCTTCCGGCACAGCCCGCACTTCCAGCGGCAGCTTGCCGCCGTGCTCGGTCACCACGCGCATCCAGCCGTCGTAGGGGAAGGGTTCGCCGTGCGCCTCGATCAAGGTTTTTGCCTCCTCGACATCGGCGGCGGTGACGGTGCTGCACAGGTAGCGCTTTAGGATGTACTGGAGGCCGAAAAACCGCGTGGCCGGGTACTTGCCGCCGCGAGATTCCAGGTACGAAAACAGCCGCGTGGTTTTGGGCGGGTACTGGAGAAAGTGGCTGGACTTATAGCTGTCGGTGTCGAGAATGATGTTGCTGTCGGAAAGATTCATGGTGAACTCCTAGTACATGGACAACCGATCAGGGCGGGGTGAATTTAGGCCGCTTCGCTCCCTCACCCTTGAGGGGGGAGGGCTGGGGAGGGGGTGAACGGGCTGAGCATCCAATGACTTACCAGAAGTTGACCCCCCGTCAGATCGGTTGACCGTGTACTAGAAGTAATTGATACAGCGTCAGGCGGGAGAGTAGAGGTGATTGAGTGGCGAGGCGAAGCCGATTAAGCACCCCTCTCCCCAGCCCTCTCCCGCAAGGGGCGAGGGAGACGACTTCCTAAATCCAGCCCCACCCTGATTTGCACTGGGTTTCGCTGTTAGCCCCTCCCCCTTGAGGGGGGAGGTTGGGAGGGGGTGAACAGGCCGGGCAGGCTTAGAAACTCAAACTTTAAAACCGCCCGGCAAACGCCGCACTCTGCCGCTCCAGTTCGCCCGCATACTCGATCTGCCCCCGCCACTCAGCGGGAAACGCCCCGATGCCCATATGCGCCCCGGCAAAAGCTCCAGCCAGGCAGGCGATGCTGTCACTGTCGCCCCGCGTCACGGCGGCCCGGCGCAGCGTTTCCACGGGGTCAGCGGGCGTCAGCAGGAAGCACAGCAGCCCACTCGCCAGCGCCTCCTCGGCCACCCAGCCCTCGCCGGTGAAGTCGCAGGGGTCGGCACTTTCGGCAATGCCACTCTGCACGGCCTTCTCAAGCCGGTTCAGCACCTCCAGGCATTCGTCCCAGCCACGGGTGATGTACGAGTCCGGGCTGAAAAAGCCCACCGCGTCCCAAATATCGCCCAGCCAGTCGGCCCGGTAATGCTTGCGCTGCGCCCGTGCGTGGGCGATCAGGGCGCCCGGCAGCTCGGCGGGCGGGAGGCCGTTCAGCAGCAGCCAGATGGTCTCGGCGCTCAGCTCGGCGGCCACCAGGGCGGTGGGGTGCCCGTGTGTCAGGGCCGCCTGGAACTGGGCGTATCCGGCCCGCGCATCGGCGTCGGGGATGAAGCCCGCCGGCTGCACCCGCATGTTGGCCCCGCAGCCCTTGCTGACCGGCACTGTGGCCTGCTGCCAGCGCCCGCCGCTCTCCAGGTTCCGGCAGGCTTGCAGACAGGTCATGCCAGGGGCGCGATTGTTTTCCGGGTCGTGCAGCCAGTCCACGAATTCGCGGCGCAGCGGTGCCTCGCTCGCCTTGGCATTCAGCTCCGGCGTACCCAGCAGCGCCCGGCCCACGGCCAGCATCATCTGGGTGTCGTCGGTCACGTGGCCCTGGTGGAGGCGGTCCGGCCCGTTCGGCGGAAACTGCCGCCTGATCTCGTCCAGACTCTTCATAAATTCGGTGGGGGCGGCCAGCGCGTCGCCGTAGGCTGCGCCGAACAGCACCCCTTCAATACGGTCCAGGTTCATATTCACCCCTTCAGCACGAAGTGTTCGATGATGGCGTGGTGGTCCTCGAAAAAGGCTTCCGGCTGGCTCAGGGCCTCGCTCAGCGGCATCCAGAGGGCATGATCGTTTTCTGCACCGGGCCGCACCACCGGCAGCTGTCCGGTGCCCAGGTCGAAGTGGAAGGCGTGCGTGATGGTGCGCCCGCGCAGGCTGCGTTCCGGGTAATCGAACACCGCCTGGGCGCGCAGGCTGCTCTCCAGCGGGGTGGCCGGACTCAGCCCGGTTTCCTGCCGCAGCTTTTCGATGCACGAGGTCAGCAGGCTGCTGTGCACGTCCAGAAAACCGCCGGGCATCGCCAGCCGCCCGTGCCCCGGCTGCCCGCCCCGGCGCACCAGCAGCACGTGGCCGCTGCGGGTCACGGCGGCGTCGGTGGTCACGAACACCGGCGGAAAGGGGCTGGCGGCCCAGGCGCAGCGGTACTCGGCCAGATAGTCGTATTCCTGGCGCAACTCGGCGTAGTCGGGTGTGCGCTGAAAAGCCTCCAGAACGTCCTGCACCTGCGGCGGCACCAGCTCGGCAGTCGGCAGCCCCTCGAAGTAGGCCCGGCGCACCTGGGTGGCCGACAGCGGGCTGAGCACGTGCGCGGGCAGAAACTCCCAGGCCGGAAACGAGCGCAGATAGTAGCTGCTCTCATCCTTAATGTGCCCGATTAGCGCCACGTCGCTGCTGCCGCGCGTGTGGGCCGCCACGCCGCTCTGCACCTCCGAGAGCCAGAGCGACTCGTTGTAGAAGTAGTCGCGCACCGGCACGAACAGCACGCGGCTGCGGGCAATTCCTGCGCCCGCCAGCATCCCGGCGATCATCGCCTGCCGCTCCTCGAAGGTAAACGGGTTCTTGGTGCTGCGTGCCCCGCGCGCCGAGCCGACCACCACGATCAGCTTCTGTACCTGTTCTAGCGCCTCCAGTATCACTGCCAGGTGCGCGTTGTGCGGCGGCTCGAAACGCCCGATGTAGACCCCGAAGGTCCGTTTGCGCTGCCTGACAGCGGCGGTGCGAGGGATAAGAGTGGAAGACTCGTCCATGCCTGCCTCCTGACTCATAAATAGCGCAAGCATTTATTAGAACAATGAAATATTAGAGACGGAGTGGGTTCTCTTGCAGCAGCCGGGCAATCGGCGCGTAGCTGCGGCGGTGCTGCTCACTCACGCCCAGCCGCGCCAGGGCCTCGCGGTGGGCAGGCGCTCCGTAGCCC
>JANXWI010000528.1 GCA_025351205.1 Deinococcus sp. | reverse complement strand
GGGAACTCGATGGGTTCGCCCCGGTCACGGCTGGAATCGAACTTGGTGCCGTTTTCCAGCGTTCCGGTGTAATGCACCTTGACCGTCTGGCCTTTGACCGCCTGTGCGCCTGTGCCTTCAACGTACTTCTCGACCTTCAGTGTCTCGCTCATGCCTTAAAGGCTAGCATTCCGGGGCGGGCGGGCGAAGCTACACTCAGGCGTGTCTCAAGACCTCTCGGTGGCTGTCCTGACAGACGTTCATGGAAACGCGTTCGCCGCTCAGGCCGTTCTGCTGGACATTCGTAGACAGCGCCCAGACCTGAGCGTGAACCTCGGAGATCAGGTCTGGGGTCAGGCCGATCCCGGAACGGCCCTGGACCTTCAGCGCGCTCTGGGGGCACTGGAAGTTCGGGGCAACAACGACGAGCGGCTGACGTTCCCCGGTGAGAAGCTCTCGCCCGCGCACCGGGAACTTCAGGACTGGCTCGCCGGGCAGCTTCCAGACCACGAACGCCAGCGGCTGGCGGCTCTGCCCCTGAGTGTCACGTTTGCAGACGGCGCGGTGCTGGCCGCGCACGGTACGCCGACCTCGCCCTGGGACAGCCTGCTGCTGAGCTGGGACGGAGAGACCTTCGCCCACCGCCCGGACACAGACGTTCTGGAGCGCCTGCATCTGTCGGAGTCGGTGGAGGTGGTGCTGGTGGGCCACATGCACCGTGAGGTGACCCGGCAGGTCGGGGGCCGACTGCTGGTCAATGTGGGGCCAGTGGCCTACCAGAACGACGGTGATCCACGTGCCCGCTGGGCGCTGCTGACCCGGAGGCAGGGCGTCTGGGCAGTGCAGCACCGCCGGGTCGAGTACGACACTCAGGCCGCCGCCGCCTGGATGGCAGCCAACCACGCCCCGCACCCTGAAGAGGCCGAGCTGCATCTGCGTCCCGTCACCGACCCTGTTCTGAACACGGAGATTCTGGCAGAGGAAGCCCACCAGAACAATTGAAGCTCAGGTTCCGGCAGGAAGGAGTGTTCTGATCAGCAGGTTGGGAAACCGGGTCACGCCGAGCTTCAGGCTCTCGCCCCAGCTCTGTCCGGCCACGCGTACCTCAATGCGGCCCGCTGGCAGGTCGGGAAAGCCGTAGTAGCCGTTACCGTCGGTGCTGACCGTGGCGAGCAGCGCCCCGTCCGGGCCGTAGGCGCTGACCACCTGACCGCCCGCCTGCACCAGACCCAGCACCCGGCCCAGCACCGCCCGCCGCGCCTGCACCACAGGGTTCCAGGCGGACAGGCTGTCCAGCACCCCTGGGGCCGCAGCCAGCACAGTTTTCAGCGAAGCCAGCCCCTGCGGCTGCGTCTGGGTCCCCCTGTACACGTCATTGGTGGGCGTGCGGTAGGCGTAGCCCACCCAGCCCATGCCCAATCTCAGCGCCCGCCCGGCCTGCGAGGCCGTGACCTGGGGCGAGTTGAGGTACATCGACGTTCCGGCGGCCACCTCGCCCGCACCTGCGCGCTGCGAGGCGGCAAAGGCGTTCCAGCGGTCATACCAGCCCTCCTGGCCGCCCACGCCGTCGCGCTTGTAGTTCATGATGACGTTCAGGTCAAGCAGCCCCGCCCCCATCCAGGCGGGCCAGTCCTGCAACACCTCGCTGTAGCTGCGCGTCTGCCGAAAGGCATTCAGGTCGGCGGGGCCGTCGCCGTACACGATGGTCGCCGCGCTGATGATGACGCCCGGTTTCAGGGCGCGGGCCTCCAGGGCGATGCGGCGCGTGAGGCCCGTGACCTGTTCGCGCTTCCAGGCCCGCCAGCGTTCGTCTGTCGGGGCCGGAATGCCCGCCTGCCCCGTTTCCTGCCGGTAGCGATCAAGCGTGACCGGGCTGTAGCCCCAGTCGCCGCCGTCGGGGTAGCGGATGCGGTCCAGTTGCAGGCCGTCGAGGTCGTAGGCCCGCATCAGCCCCACCGCCGACCTGACCATGTGTTCCGCCGCCGCCGGAATACCGGGGTCCAGCCAGGCGTCGGCGCTGCTCTGCCAGCTTCCGTCGGGCCTGCGCGACAGCCACGAGTCGCGGGCCGCCGGGCCGTGCTGGGCGAACACCTGATTCGGCCCGGCGCTGGGCAGGGTGGAATTCCAGGCCCCGGTCACGCTGACCCAGCCGATGACCCGGATGTGCCGTGCGTGCGCCAGCCGGATCACCTCGGCCAGCGGGTCGAAGCCCTTCTGGATGTCGGCGGCGGCGGGCACGCTACTCAGCAGACACAGGCAGTCTCCGCGCCGCACCGCCTGCACGAACAGGGCGTTGATGCCCAGACCAGCGGCGTCGCTGACCATCTGCCTGACCTCGGCGGGCGTCCTGAGGCCGGGGCCGAAACCGTCCACCCACAGGCCGCGCAGGCCGGACAGCGGCAAGGCGGGCGGGGCTGGCTGGGGACTGGCTGGCTGGGGACTGGGAAGCACAGGACTGGGCATCTGAGGACCGGGCAATTGAGGCGCGGCAGGCGGCAGGGCCGGGGCGACGGGCGGCTGAGAAACGGCGGCCAGCACGCCTCCCAGCAGCAGTGCGGGCACGATCAGGGCGGGCAGAAGGGGGCGCATAGGGGTACGAGGAGGCTAGCGCAGGCGGGGAAGTGGGGTATGAGTGAGCAAGAAACCCGTGGAACCTTTTCAGCCCGCATAACTTCCACCATGGGCAAAGACTGTTCCGCTCCAGCACTGGCCTTTGCCCAATCTATATACTCTGATTATGTATATCCTGCTGTCTGGCCTGACCCTTCTGGGCGCAGTCTCGTGGACGTCTGCACTGGCTGAGACCGGGGCGCTGATTCAAACCGAGGTGATGGACCGTTGTGGCGCAGTACCCTCCGAAGCACTGCCGCCAGGCATCAAGCCGGGAGTGTACCAGGGCAAACTCGGAACGCAGGCCATCACGCTGGAACTGAGTGGCCGCTCTGTCGCCGAGTATCCTGACCGATACGGATATGACCGCTACGGCCTGAACATCGGTCTGGAGCGGGGAAAACTGGGGTCCAGGCTCGTGGCCGCCGAGACCGGTGAACAGACCCCCGATGCCGATGCCTGCCTGGATCTCGCTGCTGACGGGACGGGTCTGAAAGGCACCTGGCGCAGCGCAGATGGGAAAAAGACCTTTCCGGTCACGCTCTCACGGCTGAACGTGGCGACCATACCGCTGGCGCTCCCTGCCTCGCCAGGGCTGCTGAGGCTCCGGGCCAGCGACCTGTTCACCTTCAGGCAGGTCAACACCGCGTGGGTCAACGTTCCGGGTGGCCGCAAGGAGCCGCTGACCGGCATCACCTATCCGCACCTGGCAAAAGGCACCGCCGCCCTCAACGCGGCCTTGCAGGACCGTCAACTTGCCCTGGTTCAGGAAGCGCTGGACTGCAAAGCGAGCGCCTCACCGACTGGAACAGATTTTAATGGCAGAGGCGCGATTTCCTGGCAGAGTCGGAACCTGCTGTCCCTGCGTGAACAGGTCGATTACTACTGTGGCGGCGCGTATCCCGACTTTGAAACCACCGGCGTCACGCTCGACGTTCACACCGGTCTGGAGGTGAACCTGACCGGTACACCAGCAAGCATCTGGCCCGGATTGAGCGACGAGAAATTACATGTTCTGTACCTGAAAAAGACAGGTGAAGTCGCGTTTGCAGATCTGTTTCGACGCTTCGAAATCTACCTGGCACCGGGTGGCCTGACTCTGTACCCCGCAGACCTTCCACACGCAATTGGAGCCTCACGGATAGAGGTCACCATTTCCTACACGACGCTGCGGACGCTGGCCGACCCGAAAGGAAAATACTTCCGCGACATTTACCCGCGTTGAGTCTGTTCAGCCGAGAACACGCCTCCAGAGACTGGCTGGTACCCTCCATTACCAGCCTTCGATCTGCCGCCCCGCCTCGAAGGCCGCCACGCCCGCCGCCACCGACAGGTTCAGGCTGCGGCCCCCGCCCGGCTGTGGCAGCTTCAGCTTCGGCAGGGCGTCGCGCAGCCATGCGGGCAGGCCGCGCGACTCGGGGCCGAACAGCAGGTAATCTCCGCGCACGAAGCTGGCCCGGGTATACAGCTGCGTGGCGTGGGTGGAGAAGGCAAACACCCGTGAGCGTGCCTCCAGCGTGGCCTGAAACGCGGTCCAGCTGGCGTGGTCGTGCAGCGTCACGCCCTCCAGGTAATCCATGCCTGCCCGCCTGAACTCGCGGTCCGCCAGCCGGAAGCCGAAGGGCCGGATCAGGTGCAGCTCCGCACCCAGCACGGCGCAGGTGCGGGCGATGTTGCCCACGTTGCCCGCCTTTTCCGGCTCGAACAGCACCACACGCAGCAGCGGATCGGCAGCTTCAGTCTGCACGGTCTCAGTCTGCATGACCCAGCAGCGCCGTGACCCGCACCTGAACGTGCGCCGGGGCCAGCCCCTCGGAGGTCTTGAACGACACGCCCACCTCGCCCACGTCCAGCCTCAGCAGGGCCGCCAGACTGGAAGCGATCTCGGAGCGCAGCGGCCCCAGCTTGGGGGTGTCGAGCGTGACCACCAGGGCCACGTTCAGCGGCCCGTACCCGCGCTCCCGCACCAGTTCCAGGCTTCGGCGCAGGATGGTGGCCGAGTCCAGACCGGCGTTGGCCGGGTCGGTGTCGGGGTAGTACGCCCCGATGTCGCCCAGCGCCAGCCCGCTCAGCAGCGCGTCTGCGAGGGCGTGCAGCACCGCGTCACCGTCTGAATGGGCCACCGCGCCGTGCGGAGCACCCTCGATCTTCAGGCCGCCCAGCCAGAGGTCCCGGCCCGCCTCCAGGCGGTGCGCGTCCTCGCCGTAACCGATGCGGTATGCAAGCATGCAGCGAGTCTACAGGAGGCTCAACAGGAGGCGAGGTGACAGACCCGGAACCCCATTCACGCGGGTGGTACGCGCTTCAGGCCAGGGAACGAGGCGGCTATGTTCACCCGTGGGCGCGGGCGCTGGACGGCCCGGAGCCGGAAACCACCTTCACGGCGCTGCTGGAATCGCTGCTCGGGCCAGCTGTGCGGGTGCTGGAGGCCGGCTGCGGGCACGGCCCCGACGCCGCCCGGTACGCGGCGCAGGTCGCATGCTGGACCGCCTACGACCGCCAGCCGGAGCTGCTGGAACTGGCAGTGAAGAACGCGCCATCTGCGACAGTGGTCCACTGGGACGGCAAAGATGACCTTCCAGCCGAGTTGGAAAGCCCTTTCGACCTGATCGTATCGAGGCGCGGCCCCACCAGCGTCATTCCACATCTGCCCGCCGTGGCCGCCCCAGGCGCACGGTTTCTGTACGTCGGACCCCGGCTGGACGTGCCGCAGGTCGGGACGCGGCTGGCCGCCATCGGCTGGACGGTGCTGGGCGAGTGGCGGGAGCGGGTGCGCGGCTGGCTGCCCACGCCGGAGGACTATCTGCTGCGCTGCGAGTTCATGAACCTTGCGTCCGACCCTTCCATCTGGCAGCGGGAGGCGACGGCGCGGGGGCTGCCCTACTTCGAGGAGCGGTACACCGTGCTGGCGGCGGCAGAATAGAGTATGCCCGACCTGAACGACCTGACTGCCGCGCTGAAGATGGTGCGCGAACTGCCCGGCCCTCTGTGGCCCGACTTCCGGCCCGCAGGCATTCCCCTGGTCGTCTGGGACGGCGCACAGACCACACTGTTTCAGAGCGCGGCGGCCCCCGGCCCAGACTGGCAGGCCGCGCCGCAGGGCTGGACGCTCCCCCTGCGGCATCCGGCGCTGGTGGCGAACACCGCCGTGACACTGGAAGATGGAACAGAGGCGGCGGCGCTGCTGCTGGCCGAGCTGCCCAGCATGACCTTGCCTGAACTGGCGGCGCTGATCGTCCACGAATCTTTCCACGTCTACCAGTCCACTCACCGCCCGGAACGCTGGCAGGCCAACGAACTGGCGGTGTTCGGATACCCGGTCACGGCCCCGGTGCTGGCGGCGCGGCGGCTGGAGACGCAGGGCCTGAACGCCGCCCTGGAGGGCACCCAGAGCTGGCAGGGGCACGCGGCGGAGGCGCTGCACTGGCGGACCCGGCGCTTTGCTCAACTGAACGCCGCCCAGGTCGAGCTGGAACGCGGCCTGGAGCGGCGGGAGGGACTGGCCCAGTTCATAGAATGGCAGGTCAGTGGGGCAAGTCCACGGCTGCCGCTGCCCGACTTCGCCCCGGAGGCCGTCCGGCAGCGCTGCTACGGCACGGGCGCGGCGCTGGCCCTGCTGCTGGAGCGGGGCGGCGGGTGGCAGGGGGCGTTCATGGACAGCGAGCTGAGCCTGGATGAACTGCTGAGCGGGCGGCTGGCCGGGTGGATGCCTGAAACCACAAGTCCAGAGCTGATTGCGGCGGCGCATGTAGACGCGGCCCTGGACGCCGAACAGGTGCAGTCAGGACGGCTCCAGGCCATGCAGGATGTTTTGACCCGGCCCGGCCCGAGGCTGAGCCTGGAATCTACCGCGCCCATCTGGCCCCAGGGTTTCGACCCGCTGAACATCTCCGACCTGGGCGGCGGCCACGTGCTGCACCGCCGCTACCTGAAGTTCGGCAACGCGCAGGTGTCCGGCGAGGCGCTGGGACAGGCCGTGCTGACGCAGGCGGCAGGCGCACACCCGCTGGAACACGGCTTTTCTGTGGTGCTCCTGACCGGATTGAGTGACGCCCGCCTCCAGGGGGAAACGGGCGCACTGGTCTTCGAGGCGCAGGGACTCCGACTTCAGATCAGCGGGGCGGCAGAGGTCTATGCGGGACCGGACGGCTGGACCATCCGGCTGCCCTGAGTTCTTCTCCAGCTGTCCTACTTCCCGGCCAGCGACAGCTTCAGGTAGTACGCCGCCGCCTTGTCTGCCGGATTAAGCCTGACCGCCTGGGCATAGGCCTCAGCAGCGCCCGTGAAATTCTTCTGCTCGTAGCGGGCGCGGCCCAGCCAGCTCCAGGCTTTGGCGTAATTCGCAGACGCCGCGCTGGCCGCCTGGAACCCGGCCTCTGCCCCGGCCTTGTCTCCAGCCGTGTATCTGCTGTAGGCGTCACGGAAGCTTTTGACGGCCTGCAAGCTGTAACGCGCCCCCTCGTCAGCCAACGATTGGTTGTAGCGGTCACTGGCGCTGACTCCCGGCAGGCCCACCGCCGCGTCGTAGGCGACCTTGGCACTGGCGGCGTCGTTGAGTTCCAGCGCCAGTCTCCCCTGTTCGCGCCACGCCTCGATGAAGTTGGGGGCGGCGGCGGTGGCGGCCTTGTAGCCGTCCAGCGCGTCCTGCTTTTTGCCCGCGTCGTCATTCTGGTAGGCCCGGCTGAAGGCCGTGGTGGCGGCGGGGCCGTATTTGCCCGCGTTCTGCGCCACGCCCAAGAAGTAGGTCGCCACCTTGTCCTGGGGCCGGAGCTTCGCGGCCTGCCCGTAGAGCGTGACTGCCTGAGCAAACTGACCGTTTTCCAGCGCCACCCGCCCGCCCCACAGGGCACAGTCGGCATTGCCGGGGTCCAGCGTCAGGCAGCGGGCGAACGGGGCCGGAGCCTGACCCAGGTCGCCGCGCGCGTAGGCCGCGTAGCCCAGGTTGTACTGCGCCGCCGCCGCTGTCTTCATGGCCTGCGTATCACTCGGAACAAGTTTCAGGTAGGCGTCCCAGCCCGCCTCGGCCTGCTTCCAGAAGCCCACGTCGCTGTACACCTGCGCCCGCAGCTTCAGGGCCGCCGGGCTGGCCGGAGCCGCCTGCACCGCGAGTTCCGCCGCCGCTGCGGCCTGTTTCCACACCACGTCATCGACGTTGCGGCTGCCCACCGCCCTGGCTTTTGCGGCCAGCGCCGTGGCCTGAACGAGCAGGCCAGCGGGGTCGGACAGGTCGGGGGCGGGCAGGGGGGCCGGGGTGGTGGTCGTGGTGATCGTCTGTGTCCCGGGCTGGGCGGGAGTGGGCTGAGCCGGGGCGGTCTGGACTGGAGCGGGCTGGACTGGAGCGGTCTGGGCAGAACCCGTCCCGCCGAGCGTGGCAGTCAGCAGGGCGGCAGAGACGAGCAGCAGGGCGGATGGCTTCATCCCTTCAGAGCATCACGCCTTCATGAGAGCGCCGCGCTGGCTGGCTGGCCCCGGCCTTGAGAAACCGCCCTGAAAGACAGCTCTGGGAGACGGCGGCCCGCACCGCCTCAGAATTGCAGGCTGTAGCTGCCGCCCGCCGAGTCCTGGCAGCTCCCGATGCCGTTCAGGGCGCTGTCGATCTCGAAGGTGCAGGCCAGGGTCTGCACCGCCCCGCCAGCGGTGGCCGCCGTGCGGGCGATCAGGTTGCCGGGCCGGGTCTGGTTGAGCGGCGGATGCCCGTACGACCCGCGAATCCCGCCCCCGCCTCCAAAAAATCCGCTCCCATCCCCGGTATTGAAAAACGGATCGTTGAAGGCGGTGCCGAAGCCCAGGCTCAGGCCCAGGTCCGGGCGGCGGCTGCCCAGCACGGTGTAGCGCCCGCTGTAGACGGCTTCGCCCAGCGTGACCTTCAGGTTGTCGGGGTCGCCGGGTGAGAGGGCACGGTCACGGAACCCGCCCACGAAGGTCAGCCGTCCCTCCTGCCCGCTCCTGAGGTTCACGATCCGCCCGCCCGCGTCTTGCAGCATGGCCGGGGCGCAGGAAGCCAGCAGCAGCGAGGCGCAGGCCAGGACGGGCAACATCGGGTTCATGCTCCAGGGTACGCCCAATCGGTGACGCGCGGCTGAGAGGGCGTCAGCCGGAACCGGGTTCAGCGGTCCAGCTCCAGCACCATCTTCACCTCGTCTATGCCGGGAGCGAAGCCGTCTGCGCTGCGCTGCGTCACCACAAACCCCAGACGGGCATAGAAGGCTTCGGTGTGCTGGCTGGTGTCGAGCCTGATCTGCCGCACCCCTGGCCGCGCCCGCAGCCGTTCGAGGCGGAAACCGGTGAGCCGCGTGCCCAGCCCCTGCCCGTGCAGGTCACGCCGCACCATGCCCCAGCTCAGGCCGCCCTGGCCTTCCGGGCTGACCCAGACGCCCCCGCAGCCAATCACCCTTCCGCCTCGTTTCATCACCCAGTAGTCGCCACGGTCTGCCGGATCACCCAGGAACTGTTCGTAGTCGGCCCGCTCCGAAGGGTGGAAATACGGCGGGCAGTTGCTGCCAAACAGCTCCAGGCAAGCCGGGGCGTCGGCGGGCACGTAGGGTCGGAAAGTGACTGGAGAGGCGGTCATCACTCAAGAATAAGAGACGGAAGGTACACGCTGGAATCCGCGCCCAGGCCGCTATGCTGGGGCCATGACATTCAGATGGGGCATCCTGGGCGCGGCCCGCATCGCCGCCGCGCTCATTCCGGCCATCCGCGAGGCGGGCGGCGAGGTGGTGATGCTGGGGGCACGCGAACCGCAGTCGGCGCGGGTCCAGGAGTTCGCACGCGAGTGGCAGATTCCGCAGGTCGGCAGCTATCAGGACGTGATCGACTCCGAGCTGGACGCCGTATACAACCCGCTGCCCAACCATCTGCACCGGCCCTGGAGCGAGGCGGCCATGCACTCTGGCAAGCATGTCCTGACCGAGAAGCCCCTGAGTCTGAGCGCAACCGAAGCGGGGCAGCTGGCCGACGTGGCCGCCGAAACAGGCAAGACGCTGCTCGAAGCCTTCGCCTACCGCTTCGCGCCGCAGCATCTGGCGGTGCTGGAGGCCGTGCGGGGCGGCGAACTGGGCGAGATCAGGCTGTACCGGGGCACCTTCGGCTTCCAGATGACCAACCCCGGCGACTTCCGCTGGGACCCCGAGATGGGCGGCGGGGCGCTGTACGACGTGGGCTGCTACCCGGTCAATCTGGCGCGGCTGCTGCTGGGCGAACCCCGGGCGGTGCTGGCCCAGGCGCGATGGACCCAGGGTGGCGTGGCATCTGGGGACGTGGACGTGGCCCTTTCCGGCCTGCTGGATTACGATCAGACCGACACCGCGCCGCTGGTGGGCATCGACTGCGGCTTCGACTGGCTGCCAAGGGGCATGCTGGGCCGCTGCCTGGTGGTGGGCACGCGGGGTCAGCTGGAACTGGAGAACGCCTACCTGAGCAACGCCACCGACTTCCGGCTGACCGTGAACGGCGAGGTCAGGCCGGTGGCTCCGGGCAACGGCTACACCGGGATGGTCAGGCACTTTCAGACCGTGGCCCAGGGGCAGGAACCGGCGCTGTATCCGCCCTCCGACGCCGTGCGGCAGGCGCGGGTGCTGGACGCGCTGCTGCTCTCGGCAAGGCAAGGGCAGCGGGTAGAGGTATGAAGCGGCGCTGGTGGGGTCTGGCGGCCCTCGCGGCACTGGGCGTGCTGGCGTTCTCCAGTTGCGCCCAGATCGGCTACCTGGCCCAGGCCGCCGTGGGGCAGGCGCAGCTGCTGCTGGGGGCACGCCCGCTTCAGGAGGTGATCGACGACCCGGCCACGCCTGCTGAAACGCGCCGCCAGCTGACACTGGCCCAGGACGTGCGGCGCCACGCGGTCACCGCGCTGGGCCTGCCCGACAACAAGACCTTTACCACCTACACCGAGCTGGGCCGCCCGTATCTGGTCTGGAACGTGTTCACCGCGCCCCCACTGAGCGGCGAGTTGCGGACCTTCTGCTTCCCCGTGGCAGGCTGCGTGCCGTACCGGGGCTACTTTACGCTGGCCGGGGCGGAGCGCGAGGCGGCCAGCCTGAGGGCCAGCGGCGACGACGTGTCGGTGGGCGGCGTGAGTGCGTACAGCACGCTCGGGCGGCTGCCCGACCCGGTTCCGTCAAGCCTGCTGCGGGGCGGTGACAGTGCGGTGATCAGTACCATCATTCATGAACTCGCCCATCAGATCGTGTACGTGCCCGGCGACACCGACTTCAACGAGTCGTTCGCGGTGGCCGTGGAGACGGCGGGGTCGCGGCGCTACGCCCAGGACCACGGGCTGCCCTCCCCCGACAGAGCGGCCTCGCAGGCCAGATCCCGGGCGGTGAACGCGCTGCTGCTCCAGACGCGGGCGGAACTGGCGAAGGTCTACGCGCTGGCCCTGCCGGATTCCGAGAAGTTGCAGCAGAAACGCGAGGTGCTGGACCGGACGCGCCAGCAGTACGCCGGGCTGAAGGCCGACTGGAACGGCTACAGCGGCTACGATCCCTGGTTTGCCGACGGTCCCAACGGCCTGAACAATGCGCTGCTGGGATCGGTGGCGGCCTACGCCGAGCATGTCCCGGCCTTTCTGGCCCTGCTGGAGCGACTGAACGGCGATTTCCCGGCCTTCTACGCGGCGGTCAGGACCTGCGCGGCCAGGAACGACGGCGAGCGCGTCGCCTGCCTGGAAGGGCGCTGAGCTTAACACGGAGCATAGGGGGCTTAACACGGAGCATGGGGGCCGTCACGCTGGGCGCGGTTGAGGCTGTTCGCCACCGCTAGACTGGCCGCATGAGTGACCCAGTCAGGAGTGACCCAGTCAGGTTGGATTCGGCAGCCGAACCAGTCTCAGCAGAAGCAGTCGAGATCGGCCCCGTTGCCGACCTGCCGGAAGGCAGTCAGACCGAGGTTCAGGTGGGCGGCAAAAGCGTGGTGGTGGTGTGCGAGGGCGGGCAGTACTACGCCCTGCGAAACCAGTGCAGCCATCAGAATTTCCCGCTGCTGGGCGGCGAGGTGAGCATGGGCCGCATCACCTGCACCAAGCACGGCGCGAAGTTCGAGCTGAGCAGCGGCAAGCCCAAGACCCTGCCCGCCGTCAAACCGGTGCAGGTCTACCAGACCCGCGTACAGGGCGGCGTGGTCTGGGTGGACAGCCTGTAGCCCTCTGTATTCAGCGGCCCAGGCCGTCACGGTCCAGCTCGGCCTCGGCGGGCGCGCCTTCCGGCAGGTCGGCTGCGCCCTCTCTCGGGTGGGGCGACACCTGCCGGCTGGGCGGAGTGTAGCCGGGATTGAGGTTGCTGGCCGCCGGATCGAGCGGCACGGCTCCCAGCAGTCCAGCACCCACGTTGCCCACGCCCAACCCGGTCAGCCCGGAA
>JANXWI010000427.1 GCA_025351205.1 Deinococcus sp. | reverse complement strand
ACCGCCGCCGCGATGTCCTCGGCCTCAAGCGGCGTCATGCCAGCGATCCGGCCCTCGTAGGTGGTTTTGGTGTCCTGGTGCGTGATGTGGTCGGTCAGTTCGGTGGCGACCACGCCCGGTTCGATGACGGTGACACGGATGTTGTCGAGCCGCACCTCCTGCCGCAGGCCCTCGCTGAATCCCCCCAGCGCCCACTTGGTCGCGCTGTACCCGGCGCTGGTCGGCCCGGCCCCGCGCCCCGAGACCGAAGACACGTTGACGATGTGCCCGCCACGCTGCGGCTTCATGGTCTCCAGCGCGGCGTGCGTCAGGTTCATGACCGCCAGCACGTTCAGGTCGAGCATCCGCGAAAAGTCGCTGGGGTCCGCGCCCGCCACCGGGCCGAGCAGCATCAGTCCGGCGTTGTTGACCAGAATGTCCAGGCCGCCCAGGGCCAGCACCGTGCGCTCGACGGCCTGGCTGGCCGCCTCCGGCTGAGCGATATCGAGGGCGATCACCTCGGCCTGACCGCCCATCTCGCCGATCTGGCGGGCCAGGTCTTCCAGCCGCTCCCGCCGCCGCGCCACCAGGGCCACGCTCGCCCCCTCCTGTGCCAGGGCCAGCGCGGTGGCCGCCCCGATGCCGCTCGACGCGCCCGTGACCAGGGCCACCCTGCCGCTGAGTCTTCCGGTGCCGCTGGGTCTGCCAGTCTGCTGCAATTCAGTCTGCTGCGATTCAGTCTGCTGCGTTCCAGTCTGCTGTGTCATGTCGCCTCCAGGCCGTACAGGCCGCTGTATTTCCGGGTCAGGTAGTCCAGGTAGGGCTGCGGGTTCAGGCCCTCCCCGGTGGTGCGGACCAGCAGTTCGTGGGGCGTGTAGGTGCGTCCGTGCCGGTAGATGTGGTGTTGCAGCCAGCCGCGCAGCGGGGCGTAGTCGCCGCGCTCAAGCTGGGCCTCCAGCTCCGGCAGCGCCGCCCCAGCCGCCTCGTAAAACTGCGAGGCCATGACGTTGCCGATGGTGTAGGTGGGAAACGAGCCGAACATGCCCGCCGACCAGTGGATGTCCTGCAAGACTCCGTTGGCGTCGTCCGGGACGTCCAGGCCCAGGTCGGACCGGACGCGGGCGTTCCAGGCTTCCGGCAGGTCCTGCACGCTCAGCTCGCCCGAGATCAATTGCATTTCCAGATCGACGCGCAGCATGATGTGCAGGTCGTAGGTCAGCTCGTCGGCCTCGACCCGGATCAGGCTGGGCCGCACCCAGTTCACCGCCCGCAGAAACTCGCCCACGCTCACGTCTGCGAGCTGCTCCGGGAACGTCCGCACCAGTTCCGGGTAGTGCCGATTCCAGTAGGCGGCTGACCTGCCGACGCGGTTTTCCCACAGCCTCGACTGGCTCTCGTGCGCGCCGTAGCTCGCGCCGCCCACCGCGTACAGGCCCAGCAGGTCGCTGGTCAGTACCGTGCGGCTCAGCTCGGGCGCCACGCCCTGCTCGTACAGCGCGTGCCCGGTCTCGTGCAGCGTGCCGAACAGCGCCCCCGGCAGAAAATCCTCCTGAAAGCGGGTGGTGATCCGCACGTCCTGGCGGGTGAAGCTGATCTCGAAGGGATGCGCCGACTGGTCGAGCCGCCCGCGTTCCAGGTCGTAACCGAAGCGCCGCGCCGCCGCCAGCGAGAAGGCCTTCTGCTCCTGGGCCGGGTAATGGCGCGTCAGGAAATCGCTGCGCGGCTCCGGCTGAGCCTGAATGGCCCGCAGCAGCGGCAGATGGTGCTCCCGCAGGCGCGTAAACAGCGGCAGCAGCGTGGCGGTGGTCAGGCCCGGCTCGTAGGTGTTCAGAAGCGCGTCGTAGGGGTGATTTTCATGGCCCAGCACGCCCGCCAGTTGCCGCGTCAGGGCCACCATGCGTTCCAGCGTGGGCGCGAAGGAGGCGAAATCGTTGCCCGCCTTGGCCAGCGCCCAGGCGTCCTGCGCCTCGCTTCTGAGCAGCGCCAGGTCGCGGGTCAGGGCGGCAGGCACGCGGCGCATGGCGTCTATGGCCGTCAGCGCCTGCTGTGCGGCGCGGACCCCGGTTTCTGACGCTTCACCGTCTCCGACCACCTCGTCTGCTGCCGCCCCGAAGGCCGGATCGAGCAGGCGCTCACGGGCCACGGCGCTCAGGGTGGCGACCTGCTGCGCCCTGGCCTCGCCGCCGCCGCCGGGCATCTGGGTGCGGGCGTCCCAGGCCAGCACGTTCAGGATGCACAGCAGGTCGTTGAGTTCGGCGGAGCGGCGCTGGAATTCGTTCGTCTGGTCATTCAGCTGTTCGTTCATCGGCCACCGTCCACGCTCAGCACCTGACCCGTGATCCATCCGGCCTGCTCCGAGGCGAAGAACAGCACCGCCGAGGCGATGTCCTGCGGGCTGCCCAGGCGCTTGAGGGCGATGCCGTTCAGCAGCTGTTCCTGCCCGTCTGCGCCGTAGCTCTGCCACTGCCGCTCGGTGGCCGGGTTGCTGCGCACGAAACCCGGCGCGACGTTGTTGACCGTGACGCCGAACGGCCCGAGTTCGTGGGCCAGCTGCCGCGTCAGACCGATCTGGGCCGCCTTGGCGCTGGCATACGCCTGGATGCCCGTCAGGCTGACGCCCAGCCCGGC
>JANXWI010000422.1 GCA_025351205.1 Deinococcus sp. | reverse complement strand
CCGTTCCCACCAGCCCGGACTGTCCAGAACCAGGTGACCGGGCCGCTGACTGCCCGACACCTCCCTGCCCGACAAAGTTCTGCCCGACAACTCTCTGCACAGTCCGGCCAGCGCCGTCTCGCGCGGCGGCTCGCTGCTCACGTCCCACAGGCCCGCCTCCGAGTACCCGCTGTGACGGGTCAGCAGGCTGTTCCACTCGAAGCTGCCGAACGCCGACCAGGCCGTGACCGCCCGCACGTCGGCCCCGGCCTGCCTGGCCCGCTGTGCGCCCTGCCAGGCACTGCTCAACCAGCGCAACTGCTCCTCGCGGGTACAGCCCAGGTGGACCTCGCTCAGTGCCAGTGGCAGGCCGTAGCGTTCGTGCGCCTCGGTCAGGCGCTCATAGAAGCCGCCCGGCAGCTCGGGGCGCACGCGCACCGCCTCGACATCGGCGTAAGCCTGCTCCGCGTTGCCGCCGTGCGCCGAGGCGGGGTAGCGTTCCAGCCGCTCATCCAGAAAGCGCTCGCTGGTCGGATAGACGTTCAGCCCCACTACACCCGGCGGGCAGGGGTGTTCGGCAAACCACAGCAGCTCCCGCGCCCCGGCCCCGGCCCAGGTCAGGTAGCTCCACAGGCCGTGCCCCTCGTCCACGCGGCCACACAGCAGGTCGAAGCTCAGCCAGCGGCGCAGGTTCTCGAAGTCCACCTGCTGCTGCATGGCGGGCGTGCCGTAGACCCGGCCCAGGTCCTCGGTCTGCACCAGGACGGCGTGCGAATTGACTTCCCGGATGGCCTCCATGCCCAGCACGGTGCCCCGCAGCTGGTTCAGCAGCGCCCGCACGAAACTGGCGTCGCCCTTCGCGTGTGGGTGCCAGTGCCCGTACAGCGCCGAGAAGCGGGCGGTGGTCAATGGCTCGTTGACGGGCGTGTAGGCGTCCAGCCAGGGAAAGCGCCGTGCCACAGCCAGGGCGTAGCGGGCCAGACCGGGGGCGAAGCCGTCGTCCAGCACGCCGAGCGCCAGGGGTCCGCCGCCGTGGTGGACCAGCCCCACCAGCGGGCGCAGGCCCAGCCGGACAAGCTTTGGCAGCGCGTGATCGGCCCAGCGCCAGTCCGGGTCATGCAGGCCCTCCGGCGCGGTCTTCTCCCACAGCAGCGGAAAGCGCACGGCGCTCGCGCCCAGCGAGGCCAGCCGCTCCAGGTCGCCGGGGCGCGCGCCGAACCCGCTCATCGCCTGCTGGTCGCTCAGCAGCGTCCCGGCCCGCACGTAGGAGGCTTCCGGTCCCACCCACAGCTGAAGGGGCTGGAGCGGCTGGCCCGCTTCCCTCACCTTCCAGCCACGGCCAGGGCGGCGTCTTGCTGCCCCGCCCCTTTCGCCTGTTCGGTGGCCGCCTGGTTCGTGGCCGCGCCCTCACCCTCCAGGTCGCGGAACACCTTGAGGGCCTGCGCCACCACCTGATCCATGTTGTAGTAGCGGTAGTTGGCGAGCCTGCCCACGAAGGTCACGCCGGGTTCGCACTCGGCGTCGGCGGCGTAGCGGGCGGCCAGGGCGGCGTTCTCGGGGCGCGGCACCGGGTAGTAGGGGTCGCCCTCGGCGGTGGGGTACTCGTACACCAGGCTGGTCTGGGCGTGGCTCTGCCCGGTGATGTGCTTGAACTCGCTGACGCGGGTGTAGCCGTAGTCGTTGGGGTGATTGACCGTGCCCACCTCCTGCGCCTGTTCACGTGGCAGGGTCACGTGCTCGAAGTTCAGGCTGCGGTACGGCAGACGCCCGTAACGGTAATCGAAATAGGCGTCGAGCGGCCCGGTGTAGATCATGTGCCGCCAGGGGAGCAGCTCCGCTATATCGCGGTAGTCGGTGTTGAGCATCACGCTGATGTTGGGACTGGCCAGCAGCCGTTCAAACAATCGGGTGTAGCCGTGCAGGGGCATCGCCTGATAGGTGTCGGTGAAGTAGCGCCCGTCGCGGTTGGCCCGGGTCGGCACCCGCGCTGTGACCGAGGCGTCGAGTTCGGAGGGGTCGAGCGCCCACTGCTTGCGGGTGTAGCCCCTGAAAAACTTGTTGTACAAATCGCGCCCAACCCGGCTGACCACCACGTCCTCGCTGGTCTTGACCTCGGCCACCGGCTCGGCCACCGACGCGAAATAGCCTTCCAGCTGGGGCGCGGTGAGGTTCAGGCCGTACAGCGAATTCACGGTGTCGAGGTTGATCGGCATGGGCAGCAGCTGGCCGTCCACGCTCGCCAGCACCCGGTGCTGATAGGGCCGCCACTGGGTGAACTGCGACAGGTACTCGAACACCGCCGCCGAGTTGGTATGAAAGATGTGCGGGCCATAAGGGTGGATCAGCACCCCGGCGTCGTCGTAGCGGTCGTAGGCGTTGCCGCCGATGTGGGGCCGCCTGTCCACGATCAGCACCCGGCGGCCCAGATGGGCCAGACGCTCGGCCAGCACCGCCCCGGCAAAACCAGCCCCGACGATCAGGTAGTCGTAGCCGGGCAGGGTCTCGCCCGCCTGCCGCGTGGCCTGTTGAGGGGCGTTGTTTCCTGCCCCGTTTCCTGCGTCCTGCACCTTGTCCTTCACTCTATCCCTCACTCTCAACTGGTCAGTCATCTGCGGCTCCCTGTGTGCGTTCCTGCTCTGCTGTCTGATCCTGCCTGCTCCCCTCGGCCAGCCGTCTGCGTTCCAGCGCTTCCTGCATCCTGGCCTGCATGCCGTCCCAGGTCCGGTCCCACGACAGCGTGCTCAGGTACAGGTCGGCGCGCGCCTGCCGGTGCTGCTCGGCCTCGCTGCCCCGCTCTGCAAGCAGCTCGTCAATGGCCGCCTCGAAGCCGGCGGCGTCGTCGGCCACCCGCAGCAGGTCCAGCTCACCGTAGGGCCGCACCACGTCGTGAATGGCCGTGGACACCACCGGCACGCCCGCCGCCAGATACTCGGGCGTCTTGGTCGGCGAAATGAACTCGGTGGCGGCGTTGCGCGCAAAC
>JANXWI010000413.1 GCA_025351205.1 Deinococcus sp. | reverse complement strand
CAGACCGGGTGACGACCGCGCGTGGGTCACCGATCAACGACCGGGCCGTGTGCAGGTGGTGCCGGAGGCGTCGGCGTTGACGGATCAGCTCGTCGTCTGGGTACAGGGCTTCTATGGCGGCGTCTGACGAGGCGGGCCCGTTCAGGTGCAGGTACAGCAGGAGGCTCACTGCTGCGTGGTGGCCTCCGGCAGAAATCCAGCGGCCGTCCAGCAGAAGACCCGCCTCTTCCGCTGGCACCAGCGTCACGCGTGGCCGCGTTTCTTCCGGCGGTGTCAAGTCTGCGTTCAATCCGGTGTCCGGGTGCCAGAGTGCGCCGAGTGGACGCAGCATCAATTCTTCAAGTACCGCTGGCCAGTACAGCCCCGCCTGCCCGCGCAACGCCAGAACGTCAGCTGAGCCGCTGTGACCGGGCAGCCGGTGAGCGGCCCAGCGCCAGGACACTTCCGGTGGTGGGTTCGCGTCTGTGAGCGTCAGGAGCCCGGCCTGATGGAAGGCCAGGTTCCGGAACGCCCGTACAGTCTCGCTGACGGGACCGGGCGGGGCGTGATGACAGGCCAGCTGGTACTCCTCCAGGCAGCGGTGCCTGTCTCCGAGGAGTCGGTGGACCTGCGCCTGCGCGAGGTGCGCGTGCGCTCTCGTCAGCGGGTCGCGCTGGCCGCGGGCCAGGGCCTGCCGGGCGGACTGGCGGGCGCGTTCAGGACGCTGCTGGAGCAGGTGGACCCGCGTCAGCAGCGCCAGCAGCAGTGGCAGGACCGGTCGGGCGTTCGGCCGGGTTCTGGCGAGGTCCGCGCCCTGTTGAAGCATGCTCTCTGCCGCGCGGAAATCCAGTCGGGTCAGGAACACGTAGGCGAGTCGCAGCAGGACGTGACTCCGGACCTCACTGTCGAGGGCCGCCAGGGGCAGCACCTGCAGGAGGCGTTCGATCAGGCCGTCTGACGCTCCGTTGCACAGGTCTTGGTCCAGGGCTGCCAGGTCCGTCAGCAGCACGCCTGCAGGGACTTCTGAGTCGGTGTGCTGACCGCACAGGAGGCAGGCAGAGGCCGACATCAGCCAGGCACTTCGGGGCGTCGTTACAGACATCGCCATGCTCGTGAATTGTAGCACTTAAAGAGTAACTAAGTTGGCATGTATGGAAAACGCAGGCTTTTAGGCTGGGCTCACCCATTCGGGAATCCAGACGAGGAAGCCGCACTGTGCATCGACCGCACGCCCAGCGGCAGACAGACCAACCGGGTCCGTCCCTGAGTTTCGCAGCGTGACCAACGGGTGCCCCTGACTGCACTCCACCGCCAGCACCACGGGACCTGTGTCCTCGTGATGGGCACGCTGTCCGCCTGGCCGGACGCCCCCGTGCTGCAGGGACAGGACACGAAGGTGCATCTGACGGGCGACGCCTTCTCCAAGGAGTCACATGAACCTGACCATCCCGTCGTCTGTCGCCTCGATTCGGGGCTGTTTGAATGTCCTGTTCATCCTCTCCGCCCTGCTCCTCGCGTCCAGCGCCTCAGCCCGCGACGAGGGCGGCGTCACGCCCAAGGTGTTCCCGTCAGATTCAGCGTGCAAGGTCTTCCAGGCAGCCGGTCACCACAGGTCGCGGCTGCCCGCCCCTTTCTCGGGGCGGCCGGATCAGGCATGCTGAAGGCCATCCATGACCAGCGTTTCCAGTGATTCAGTGCCACCGATGTACTTCGAGGTCCATACCCTGATTCAGGCCGGAGAGTTCCAGCAGGCGCTCGACCTGCTCGACGCCGGCCCGGTTCAGCAGGCCCGCAACCATCACCGCCAACGCGGCTACGCCCTGCACAACCTGTACCGGTATGAGGAGGCACACCGGGAGATGCTCGAAGCCCTCGGCCACTGTGAGGGGAACGCTCGCGGTTCGGTGTTCGCCGACTGGGCCGTAATGCACATGCGTGAACAGCGCTATGAGGAGGGCTATTCCTGTTATCACCAGGCGCTCGCCCTGCTGGTCGAACCTGAAGCGCGGGCGCAGACACTTTACAACCTCGGCTGGACGTACCTGCGGCGGTGCCAGTCGCGGCACGCCGTGGAGTACCTGGAGGAGGCGTTGCTTCTGATCCGGCGCTCCCGCGATCCCGACACCCGCTGGTGGCTGACCTTCGTGCTGCTCGGCATCAGCTTCGTGCTGGGCGGGCTGCTGACGCTGAACCTGCTGCACGCGCTGATGGCGAACTTCGAGTTCCTGTC
>JANXWI010000385.1 GCA_025351205.1 Deinococcus sp. | reverse complement strand
GTTTCCAAACGCACCGTCTTCATCACAGCCGCTCGTTAACCCCCGATCAGCCCCAGCTGCGGCAGGTCGCCGAAATCGCCCGGCACGAACAGGCTGCCCTCGGTCACGCCCTGGCCCGCAGGAGCGTCGGGGCTGGCGACAGCAGCCAGCCGTCCTTCGAGTTCCGGCACACTCGATCTGCCCGCCAGGAAGGTGCGGAAGGCCGCCATGACCCCACGCACCCCGGCGGCGTCCTCGTGCACGAATTCCAGCCGGAAGTCCTGTATTCCGGCGGCCCGCCAGCCGTCCAGATGCCTCGCCGCCGTCTGGGCGCGGCCCTCGAAGACGGTGTTGCGGCAGCCCACATCGGCCATGACCGGGTGCGTGTGGCCCCTGTGGTCGCGCAGGGCAAGGCGGTGAGTCTCGCAGGGGTGGCCGCAGTTGGTGTAATCGGTGCCGCTGCTCAGGAAACGGCAGAAGACGCAGTGTTCGGTGTGGAACACGGGCAGGTGGGAATAGATGGTCGCCTCGATGCGCCCCGGGCCGACCAGCGCGGCGAGTTCCTGCACCTGCTGCGCGTTGAGGTCCAGGCCGGGGTTCAGGCGCTCCAGCCCGAGGTCCAGCAGCGCTCTGGCGCTCAGCACGTTGGCGGCGTTGAGCGAGAAGTCGCCGTGCAGTTCGGGTACGTCCGGCGCACCTTGCAGCCCTTCCAGCAGGCCGCCGCTGCGCACCAGAATGGAGGCGTTCAGGCCCGTCAGAAACTTCTGGATGTTCTGCTCGCTGGGCTTGAGAATGCGGGGCGACGCCACCCGCACCTGTATTCCAGCCTCCTGCACCTTCAGGACGCTGGGCTTCAGGCCGTACAGTTCCAGGTAATCGAGGGTGATGCTGTCGGGGCGAGCTTGGGTGGCCGCGTCCAGCTGCTCCGGGGTGCGGACCAGCACGTGCAGGCGCGGCGCGGCGGGCGTGATCGGAGCGGGAGTGGGAACGGCGGCCAGCATCGTGTCCAGTGCGGACTGTATCTCGCGTGCCGGTGCTTGGCCGCGCAGTTCGCTCAGGGCGGCCACCGCGTCCCGGCGCAGGGCGTTCAGCGAACTGACCGGCAGGAACACCGCGCCCACCAGCCCGCACGACAGCCCGGCCAGATGGTAGGGCGTGCCGCCCAGCCTGCCCAGCTGGTCGTACAGGGTCAGCTCGTCCAGTGCCCGGTTGCGGGCCGCGCCCAGCGGCGCTTCGCCCATCGCGGTCACGCTTCTCCCCTGCTCGTCGCTCAGGGTCAGCTGTGGCACCTCGCCCAGCACGCCGACAAAGTGGGCGTCTACAGGCCGGGTACTCAGCGGGTCGGCGCTGTCCAGCAGCGGCTTGACCCGCTGAGACAGGCCGGGGTCGGAGGTGCGCCACACCCAGTCGCCGGGCCGGATGCGGCGGCCCTTGACCGCGTTCTGACCGAATCTCAGCTCGACCTCGCCGCTTGCCGCCTCATCGGTTCGGCCCTGGCGGGTGAAGATCTCGTACAGGAAGCCGCCTTCCTCGCGCTCGAACGGACCCTGCCAGTCGGCGGCGTCGAAGACCAGCCCGTCGCCGGGATGCAGCGGAATACCGTTCAGCTCGACCCTCACGCCCTTCTGCGTCACCTCGGTCACGGTGCCGACCCGCAGCCCCCGGTGACGCGGCGCCCGACCCGACACCACCGTCTGGTGGTTGGTCCCGGCCATGAAGTGCGGGGCCAGCCCACGCGAGTACACCTGCGCCAGGTCCTGCTCCTGCTGCGGCGTGATGCTCAGGGGCCGCTCGGCCCAGGCGTCGTCCACGGCCTTTCGGTAGGCGGCGGTGGTCAGGGCCACGTACTCGGCGTCCTTGTAGCGGCCCTCGATCTTCAGGCAGCTCACGCCCAGCCGCGTCAGTTCGGGCACCTGATGCACGGCGTACAGGTCGCCGGGAGAAAGCAGGTAGCGGGCGTCCCCGAGGTCTTTGTGCTCGCCGTCCACCAGCAGGTCGTAGGGCAGCCGGCAGGCCTGGGCACACTGGCCCCGGTTGGCGCTACGCCCGCCCCAGGCCTCGCTGGAAAAACACTGCCCGCTGTAACTGACGCACAGCGCCCCGTGCACGAAGGTTTCCAGCTCGATGTCGGTGGCCGCCGCAATGCGCCCGATGTCCTGCAAACTCAGCTCGCGGCCCAGCACCACGCGGCTGGCCCCGAAGCGCCGGGCCAGTTCCGCGCCCTCGGCGCTGGTGATGCTCATCTGGGTGCTGCCGTGAACGGGCAGGTCGGGGCAGACGCGGCTGCTCAGCTGAGCCGCGCCCCAGTCCTGCACGATGATGGCGTCCACGCCGCTGGCGGCCAGGTGCATCAGCTGAGATTGGGCCTCGTGCAGCTCACGGTCAAAGACCAGCGTGTTGAAGGTGACGAAGCCCTTGACGCCCCGGACGTGCAGCGAGCGCATGATCTCGGGCAACTCTTCGGGCTGAAACCCCACCTTGGCCCGCGCCTGGAAACTGTGCTCCAGCCCGAAGAACACCGCGTCGGCCCCAGCCTCCACGGCGGCGTGCAGCTGCGCCCAGCCGCCGACGGGACTCATGACTTCGGGTTTGACTCGGGCACGGACAACAGGGGTGTGGGGGCTGGGCATAACGCGCCAGTCTAAAGGATCAGTGAGGGTGAGGGCGGGAGGGCGGTCACGTTCGGCGAAACAACTCACGTCGAAAATTCTGTGCCAAAAAAGCTCTGGCATCGAAGTTGATTGGGACGAAAGTTTCTCCCTCCCCCTTGACTGGCACAGCCGCTTGCGGAGGGGGGAGGGTCGGGGAAGGGGTGAGCTTAAGCGCCCTCTTGGCACGGCTGGAAAAGATAAGCTTGTTCATTCAGCGTCCTTCCAGATGCCCGGCCCGTTCACCCCCTCCCAGCCTCCCCCCTCAAGGGTGAGG
>JANXWI010000367.1 GCA_025351205.1 Deinococcus sp. | reverse complement strand
TCCACCTTCTTGCCGGTATGGTCGGTCAGGGTGCCGTGGTCCATGAGTTGCAGAAAGACGTTGTACACGTCGGGGTGGGCCTTCTCGATCTCGTCGAGCAGCAAGACCGAGTGCGGGTTGCGGGCAATGCCGTCGGTCAGCAGTCCGCCCTGGTCGAAGCCCACGTAGCCGGGCGGCGCCCCGATCAGGCGCGAGGCGGTGTGGGCCTCCTGGTATTCGGACATGTCGAAACGCAGCAGTTCCACGCCCAGCGTCTCGGCCAGGGCGCGGCTCAGTTCGGTCTTGCCCACGCCCGTCGGCCCGGCCAGCAGGAAGGCGGCCTGCGGGCGGCGGGGATCGCGCAGCCCGGCGCGGGCCAGTTTGACCGCGCTGGAGATGGTTTCGATGGCGGCGTCCTGCCCGTACACCCTGGCTTTCAGGTCTCTCTCAAGCGTGGCGAGGCTCTGCACCTCCTCGGCCTTCACCGCGCCCAGCGGCACGCGGGCCATGCGCGACACGGTGGCCTCCATGTCGCCTACCGAGATCACCTGGCTGCGCTGCTGGCCCTCCCGGCGGGCGCTGTAGGCCGCGCCCGATTCGTCGATCACGTCGATGGCCTTGTCGGGCAGGAACCGCCCGGTCAGGTGGCGCACGCTCAGGCTGACCGCCGCTTCCAGGCTGGCGTCGGGGTAAGTGACGCCGTGGTGCGAGGCGTAGCGCCCGGCCAGCCCCTTCAGGATACTCAGCGCGTCGGCCTCCGAGGGTTCGGGCACGTCCACCGTCTGGAACCTGCGCCACAGCGCCTTGTCGCGTTCCAGGTGCCGCACCTCGGCGGGCGTGGTGGCCCCCAACACCCGCAGCCTGCCCCCCTTAGAATTTGCGCGCGCCAGAGCTGGCTTGAGCAGGTTGGCGGCGTCCATGCTGCCGCCCTCGGTGGCCCCGGCCCCGACCAGGGTGTGCAGCTCGTCGATGAACAGCACGCTGTTCTGCCCGTCGAGGGCCGCGAGCACCGCTTTCAGGCGCGCCTCGAAATCGCCCCGGTAGCGGGTTCCGGCCAGCAGCGCCCCCATGTCCAGCGCGTACACCTGGGCCTCCTTCAGAAAGCCCGGCACCTCGCCCGCCACCACCGCCTGCGCCAGCCCCTCGGCGATGGCCGTCTTGCCCACCCCCGGCTCACCGATCAGGACGGGGTTGTTCTTGCTTCTGCGCGCCAGGATGTGCGTCACGCGTTCCAGCTCGGTCTGCCTGCCGATCACCGGGTCGTAGCGGTTCTCTCTGGCCCCCGCCGTCAGGTTCTCGGCGTAGAGTTCCAGCGGGTCGGGCGGCGCGTCCGTGTCCGGCGTCTCCCCTGCTTCCTCCTCGTCCTGGATACCGGGCGTGCGGCGCTGAACCTCACGGCCCGCCACCTTCGCGTGACCGTGGCTGAGGTAGGCCAGTATGTCCAGCCGCGTCACGCCCTGCCGCTCCAGGGCGTACCTGGCGAAGCTGTCGGGCACGTCCAGCAGTTCGGCCAGCACCCGCTCACCGCTCAGCGCCTCGCCGCCCTTGCCCGACGACTGGAGCTGCCACAGCGCGGCCTGAACCACCTGCTGCACGGTCAGCGAGAACTCGGGGGCCTCATCCTGCTGCTCAAAGCTGGCGAGTGTCTTTTCCAGCTCGGTGTCCAGGCGCTTCAGGTCGGTGCCGGTGGCCAGCAGGGCGGCCCGGGCACTGGGTTCATCGGCCAGGGCCAGCAGCAGGTGTTCCAGCGTCACGAACTCGTGGCCGCGATCTAAGGCGGAGCTGGCGGCCCGCTGGATGGCCGCCTGGAGCGGCTCGGAGATGGTACCGCGACTGGTCATGCCTCAGCCTCGGGTTCCACGCTCAGTTCCAGCGGATACTCTTCCTGCCGCGCGTGCGCCACCACCTGTGCGGCCTTGCTCTCGGCCACCTCGCGGGTGTAGACGCCCGCCACGCCCTGCCCCTTCTGGTGGACGCTGAGCATGATCGCCTGGGCCTGCGCCTGATCCTGCCGGAAGTAGCGGCGCAGCACCATCGTCACGAAGTCCATCGGGGTGTAGTCGTCGTTGAGCAGCAGCACCCGGAACAGCCGGGGCCGCTCCAGCTCGCTGCGTTCGAGCGTCTGGGTACTCGGGTCAAGATCTCGCCTGGTCATGCCGGGATGCTAGCGCCTGGGGCGGAGGACGGCTGGAACGAGGGTTACAGGGCGACAGGAGGAAATTCGGTGGCGGTGTCAACGGTGAGAGGCGAACATTTCCGAACAGGCGGGTTTTGGGAGTGGATAGCTCCGCTGTAGCACCTTGAGAGATTCGAGCTGAGGCGGCGCTAGGCTGAGGTTTTCAGGCGGCGATTTTTAGTGTTTCTGCTGCTGGAGCTTGGGGGGTAGCACCTTGGTAGCACCGCAAGTCAACGCAGGGTAATTGCAGGGAAATTCCTACACAAACAATTACAGCGCAATTGATAGGTTTTTATTAAGATGATACGCATTTTTTACGAATGTAGTCGTTTTGCGTACCCAATCAGTGAGTATTTTTCCCTCTGGATTCGCTCTTTCCAATATAGAAATCAAAATAGGTAATTCAGTAGCTTTAACGTCATATTCTTCCCAAGTACTTATATCAATATTCAGTTCATATCCAAGGGGGTAAAAGATCAATCTCATTAAATCTAACTTTTGTTCAGGTAGGATGATTACATTCCTATCATCGCTTCCGTCTATCTTGCCGTAGTCGGGGTAAAGTTCGCTCCAGTAGATTACACCGCCTTGTTCCATATCGAACTCCCTACAAGCATGGTCCCGAATTGTTATAATGTGTGAGGGCTTTTCTAATATCTTTATCAAGACCACTTCCAGTCCACTTACCCATCTTACTATTGTAAATAAGTACATCGTTAGGCATTTTATTGCCTCATGGATCAAGATAACTGAGCTGAGATGCCGGGTTAGAATATTTGAGATCTTGTACTCTATAGTAATCTGTTTTAATATTATAGACAATTTGTCTACTTCCATCGCTGCCAACGAAAAGTTTTTTTTACCCGTATCAGTGATTGTAAAATTTTTGGGATCAGCCCCAATAGCTCTCATTGAATCCGTAACATCATACGTACCCCAGTATCCTGTCATAGTAGGCGACTTATTCTGGTTATGAACCAGCCACCCTCTATCTCCAACGTAAAACGTATGCGCGGTATCTACAGTGAGATTGAACATCTCCTGGGTCAGTCAACTACCGCAGGCACTCCAACCCCGCTCCCCAATCCTAACGCCAAAGCGAATGGCCGGACGCCTTCTTCCGCGCCCGGCCCTGAATGTAAGGATTGAGTCTCAGCGCGCCCGGTACACGTCCACGCCGTACACGCAACCGGCGCTGCTGGAGCAGTCGCGCATGCTGACCTTGAGGGTGAATTTGCCGTCCCGGCGGGGCGTCACCTCGACAATCGGAATGTCGTCGCTGGCGCTGTCACGCTCGATCAGGTTGCTGCCGTCGTCGCGCAGTTCCAGGTCAAGGTCGCTGCACTGATTGTCGCAGACCCCCACGATCTTGTACGAGTTGCCCTTCAGCAGCGTATAGGTGATGGTGGTGTAGTCGCCGTCCTTGACCACGTCGGTGTCGCGCAGGTCGCCTATCTGGTTCCAGCCGCCGTCACGGTTGTGCCAGTAGTCGTAACGGTCTTGCAGGTTGCTGCGGACCTGATCGTAGTATTTGTCGGCCAGCACGGTGGTCGTGGCGAGCAGAGCGAGCAGGGCGAACGCGGTACGGGGAGCAGAACGAATAACATTGAATGGACGCATGACCTTCCTCCTGGGCCGCCGTGCTGGGCTGAGTGCCTGTCCGCCGACCTTGAAGGCACTCTACAAACGGACCGTGACAGTTGGCGTGACAGTTTGACAGGCGGCGCGACGGCCCGCCGGGGGTATGGCCCCATTCATCTCTAGGTCGGGGTCATCTTCAGGTGCGGCAGCAGTGCTAGGTTCAGGGTGTGAGCAACCAGAGCGTGAACACGTTTATCACCGTGCAGGCCATCATCGTTCCCAGGCCCGAACACGTACAGGACGTCGAGCGCGAGATGCGGGCGCTGGTGGCCGCCAGCCGCCAGGAGAAGGATTGCCTGATCTACGACCTGTTGAGAGACGAGCAGAACGGCACGGTGCGTTTTCACGTCCAGGAGCGCTACCGTGACATGGACGCCGTACAGGCGCACCGTGACAGCGAGCACTACAGGGCGTACCGGGCCAGGGCGGGCGAGTGGTTCCAGTCGGCCCCGCAGGTGACCGTGCTGAGCGATGTGGACGTTATTCAGAAGTAGGCGCTGAGCCATGTGGCCGATACGCTTTCCGAACCGCTGGCTTACCCTTGATCCATGTCCAGCATCCAGATTCGTCCGAGCACGCCCGCCGACCTGCCTGCCTGGGTAGACCTCCAGAACGCCGCCTCACCCGACGATCCGACCACTCTCGCCAAGCAGGAATTCCGGGACCGGAACCGGAAACCAGGGCTGCCTTTTGGCCGACTGGTGGCCGAGCAAGAGGGCGCAGTGGTGGGCGCGGCGAATTATTTTCAGCCCGAGTGGCTGGACGGAAACGACTCGCTGTTTGTGGGCGTCGTGGTGCGTCCAGACACACGCGGGCAGAACGTGGGCAGGGCGCTGTACGTCGCCGTCATGGCCGAAATACAGCCGCACCGACCTGCAAAACTGAGCACGTGGGTGCGCGAGGACCGCCCCGCCGCGCTGCATTTCGCCTCCAGCCGGGGATTCATCGAAATGGCCCGCGAGCAATACGCCGAACTCGATCTGGCCCGCCTCGATGTTGAGCAGCGGGAAGGATCGTTTGCCAGAGCCAGGGCAGACGGCTACGAACTGAAGACGTTCGCTGAGGTCATGACACAGATCGGAGCAGACGCCGCCTGGCAGAAATATTACGATCTCGACTGCGACGCTGACCGTGACGTGCCCCTGCCGCCCGGCGAAACGATGGCGGTTCCGACGCTGGAACGCTACCGGGAACGGGCGGAAGGCAACCCGGAATTTGACGCCTCGCTGTGGTTCGTGGCCGACAAAGGTGGGGAGCTGGCCGCCCTGTCGCAACTGTACCGGTCAGCTGTGCCGGGCCGATTCGACACCGGCTTTACCGGCGTGGCCCGCGCCCACAGGGGCCACCGCCTGGCCTGGGCGCTGAAATACACGGCGCTGGAAGAAGCGCAGAAACGCGGGGCCACCACGGTCCGCACCAGCAACGACGAGACCAACATGCCGATGCGCAACATCAACACCGGGCTGGGCTTCGTGCCGATCCCGGCGTACCTGATCATGAGCCTGACCCTGGAGTCCTGACCCCCCAGCTCCTGGGTCCTTTCTGCGCTCTATGCTGCTGCCCATGAGCGACCCGCACCGCCACACCCGCAAGCGCCCCCGCAACGACAGCCTCACCACCCTCGCGGCCAGATCGGGCGAACTGGCCACGCCGAGCGCCACCGCGCCGCTGATCGAGCCGATCTACCAGAGCACCGTCTATGCTTTCCCCGACCTGGACGCGCTGGAGGCGGGCATGGCCGGTCAGCAGGACGCCTACTTCTACTACCGCAACGCCACCCCCAACGGCACCACGCTGGAGCGGGCGATTGCGGCGCTGGAGGGCACCGACGCGGCGGCCTGCGCGGCGAGCGGCATGGCGGCCATCAGCGCTGCGTTTCTGAGCGTGCTGGCGACGGGCGACCACATCATAAGTGACGAGCGGGTGTACGGCGTGACCTACGCCCTGCTGCGCGACGAGCTGCCCAGGTTGGGCATCGAGGTCAGCTTCGTTGACGCGCTGGACCTGGGCGCGGTGGAAGCGGCCATGAAACACAACACGAAGCTGCTGCACGTGGAAAGCCTGACCAATCCGCTGATGACGGTGGCCGACGTGCCAAGCCTCGCTGAGCTGGCCCACCGACACGGGGCGCTGCTGAGCGTGGACAACACCTTCGCCTCGCCCGCCATCTTCCGGCCCGCCGAGCACGGCGCGGACCTGATCACCCACTCGCTGTCCAAGTACCTGAGCGGGCACAGCACGGCCTTCGGTGGGGTGGTGGCGGGCCGGGCCGACCTGGTGGCCGCCGCCCGCCTGAAACTGGTGCGCTTCGGCGGAACGGTGAGTGCTTTCGACGCCTGGATGACCATGCAGGGCCTCAAGACGCTGGGACTACGGATGCGGGCGCACAGCGGCAACGCGCAGGCCATCGCCGACGTGCTGCAAAACCACCCGCGCGTGAAACGGGTCTATCATCCCGGGCTGGAGAGCCACCCGCAGTTCAGATTGGCCGACAGCCTGTACCCCGACGGTTTCGGCGGCATGCTCAGCCTGGAGGTGGACGACGCCGGGCAGTTCGTGAAGCGGCTGGCGGGGCGCATTCCCCTGGCCCCCAGTCTGGCCGACGTGGTCAGTACGCTGTCTCATCCCTGGAGCACCAGCCACCGCGCCCTGAGCGAGGATGACCGCCGCCGCATCGGGATCACGCCGGGGCTGCTGCGCTTCTCGGTGGGCATCGAGGACATCTTCGACCTGCTGGGAGACCTGGAAGCGGCGCTGGAATAAACTCGGGTATGGTAAAGTCACCTGCGTCCAGGAAGTCCCCGGCACAGATCAAACAGAGCTATTACGACAACATCGCGGCAAAATTCGGTGCGGGCATTCCGGAGTGGATGACACGCATCCGGGCGACGGGCATCACGAAGCACAGCGAGGTCGTGAACTGGCTCAAATCAGAACACGGCATGGGGCACGGCCACGCCACGCTGCTGGCCCACGACGCACTTCATTACGGCGATGTGAAGCCCGAGTAGATATATTTTGCCCCATTTTACTACAACAGACTGACGCGAACTTGCATACTCTACATTGATTACAGCGTTCAATTAATTCTTATACCATCATAGGCGCTGTGCATCGTCGTGCGAGCACGATCAACGGAGAATTGCCAGACCAGCTTGACGCTGGCTGCCTCTCGTTGCGCGACCCAGGCGGTCACTTCGTGACGCAACCGC
>JANXWI010000360.1 GCA_025351205.1 Deinococcus sp. | reverse complement strand
AACACCGCAAAGGTGATGGAGGAAAATCCCGTGGCCCTGCGCCTCAAGGAGCTGGAAGTGCTGGAGCGCGTCGCCGAGAAGGTGGGGCACATCAACGTCAACGGCACCCTGGAAAATGTTCTGACCGACATCGTGCGCATCAGGACCTGAACAAAAGGAAAAGGGCGGAAAGCTGAAGAAGGCTTTCCGCCTTTTACATTGAGAGGTGTTGTGCCGGTCAGTCGCCTGTGTCTGGCAGGAACCCCTGACAGGCACGCTCTGTTGCTCTGAAACCCGCTCTGGACAGATGCAGATTCCGGCCAGTTCACTCTGTTTCTGGAGTCCGGATCAGTCGCTGGCTGCGCCCGCTGATCTGCTCGACAGCTGATCGGCGAGAATGAAGATATAGGTCGCCACGAACACCACCAGTGTGACGCCGACGATCATGTACACCAGATTCTGCGGGTCGGTGCCGCTCACCTGGTCGCCGATGTTCATCACGCTGGGCTTGAACTGGACCGCCGCCATGCCGGTGTAGTGCATTCCGGCGATGGCGACGCCCATGGTCAGGGCCGCGCCGATCTGCACGGCGAGGCGCATTCCAGCCGAGAAGGCGGTGGTCATGACGCGGGAGAACAGAAAAAAGGCAACGGTGGCCGCGCCCACGGCGATCAGCACGCTGACGGCGAAGGGCACGGGGCGGTAGGACGACACGGCGTTGATTTCCAGCGCGGCCATGCCGAGGTAATGCATCAGGCAGATGCCTGTTCCGGCGATTACGCCGCTGCCCAGAATACGCAGCGGGGTGGCCTTCCCCCGGAACATGAACACGCTGGCGGCAATCAGAAAGCCTATTGCCAGCACGCCGGACAGCGCGGTCAGGGGCAGGCGATACGCGACGTTGGTGGGCAGCTGCATGGCGATCATGCCGATGAAGTGCATGGCCCAGATGCCGTACCCGAGGACGCCCCCGAGCGACAACGAGGCCCATATGGCGTCGTTCAGGCGCAGTCTGCGGGCCAGCTCCAGGGCAAAAAACGACGTGCTGACGGCGATCACGACAGAGAGGACGATGTAAATGGTGTTCCAGTGGTAGGTCATCATGCCGTCGTTCATCGGTGCTCCTTTGATGTGCTCAACCGGCTTGTGAAGGGGGCTGCACCTCAGCCTAGAAAGCCGTCTCTTGCACTGGTCTTACCAAACGCTCAGGATGACAAATGAAGGGACATCATCTGGTGCCCGGTTACAATCGGCATGCGGCACGTGGACAGAAACAGGCGGGGGCGGCGTCAGTGGCATGGTGCAGTCAGAATCCTTCGTCGTCTGTCGTCAACCCTTGCAACCGACCAGTCCTTTAGCTGTATGAATGGTTCAGAGGATTGATGTAAACGATCCGTACTGATTATGGCCGGTAACCAGATTTATCAATTAGAAGTGGCCTGGAGGTATTACAGGCCCGCGAGGCATTTCTACAACTCATAGATAAAAGGTGATTGAGATTAAGCTTATAACGACGCCACTATATTCAATGCTCAGGCGGGTTACTATTTAACCGAGTGTAATAAACTGTCACTCTGCCGAATCGGATATCATTCCGTTCTGGGCGATACTTTATCCTGCACCCCATGTACGCCCGCTTCGCAAAACCGCTCCTGTTCCGTCTGGACGCCGAACACGCACACCACCTCACCATGCATGGGGCAGCGCTGGCAGGCCGGGTCCCGGGCCTGACCGGCCTGATCGCGGGGCAGCTGCGCCCATCCCCGGTTCTGGCGCAGACGCTCTGGGGCCGGGTCTACAGCAGCCCGCTGGGGCTGGCGGCGGGCCTGGACAAGAATGCCGAGGCCGTGCCCCTGTTTACGGCGCTGGGCTTCGGCTTTGCCGAGGTGGGCACCGTCACGCCCAGGTCACAGCCGGGCAACCCGCAGCCGAGGCTGTTCCGCCTTCCCGAAGACGGGGCGCTGATCAACCGCATGGGCTTCAACAACGGCGGTACCGGACTTATGGCCGCGCACCTGAAGGGGGTCCGGCACGCGCCGGTGTGGGTGAATATCGGTAAGAACAAAGACACCCCGAACGAGCAGGCCGCCCGCGATTATCTGGACGGGGTGCGGGCGCTGTACCGGCTGGCCGACGGGTTCGTGGTCAACGTCAGCAGCCCCAACACGCCGGGGCTGCGCTCGCTCCAGGCGGCGGGCGAGCTGAGCAGGCTGGTGGACGCGGTGCTGGATGAAGTCCGTATCCTGCGCCCGGAGTTGCCGGTGCTGGTCAAGCTCTCGCCTGACATGGAGGCGGGCGACTTCGCAGCCAGCGTGCAGGCGATGGCCGAGCTGAATGTGTCCGGCTTGGTCATCAGCAACACCACGCTGGGCCGGGACGGGCTGAAGCACGCCGACAGGGAAGAGGCCGGCGGCCTGAGCGGACGCCCACTGGAAGCGCGTTCCACCGCCCTGGTGGCCGAAACGTACAGGCTTACGGGCGGCAGGCTGCCGATTGTCGGGGTGGGCGGCGTGTTCACGGCCCAGGACGCCTACGCCAAGATTCTGGCCGGGGCCAGTCTGGTCGAACTGTACACCTCGCTCGTGTACCAGGGGCCGGGCCTGCCGCGCCGTATCAACGCCGGGCTGGTGCAGCTGCTGCGCCGGGACGGATATACGCACGTCAGCGAGGCCGTCGGGGCGGGCGTCAAAAACTCCTGAGCTTCGGAACCTTCAGGGTCAGCGTGAGCGGCGCGGCGTTCAGTCCCACCGTCAGCTTGCCGCTGGCCTGGGCCGGGCGCACGCTGCACAGGTGAGCCGCCTGATCGCAGACGTACAGCACGGTGTTCAGGCTGACCGGATAC
>JANXWI010000355.1 GCA_025351205.1 Deinococcus sp. | reverse complement strand
CTCGACAACCTCGACGTTCTGACGGTTCTGTACGTTCTGGTTCTGGGCTTCCCGCGTCATGGACGTGCAGTGTAGCCGAAAACTTCTGACGCAGATCATTCAGAGGTGGATCACCCGCAAGGTTCCCTGTGCGGCGGCCAGCCCCGCGCGCCTGGCAGCGGATTGCGGGGTTCTGGCGGCGGTCTGTGGGCGGGCAGTGCGGGGGCAAATGCTCTACACTGCCCGCAAATGCACAAGCCGACCATACAGGATGTCGCCCGGCGGGCGGGCGTGGGCGTCGGTACGGTGTCGCGGGTGCTGAACAACCACGCGGCGGTGCGGGCCAGCACCCGCGAGTCGGTGCTGGGGGCCATCTCCGAGCTGAACTACACCCCCAACCCGCATGCACGCCGCATCGCCGGGGGCAAGTCGTACACCATCAGCGTGTTGCTGCCGGTGGTCACCACCGAGTTTTACGTGCGGCTGCTCGACGGTCTGGAACACGCTTTTCAGGAGGCCCGTTACGACGTGGCGATCTTTCCGCTGCTCGACCGTTCCCGGCTGGAGCGCTACCTGGGCAGCCACACGCTGGCGTATCAGGCCGACGGGCTGGTGATGGCGACCTACAACCTGACGCAGCTGTTCCAGTCTGGCCTGGGCCTGTCGGGTACAGGCGTCCGGCCCTACGGCGGTCCCTCGGTGCTGGTGGACGCCTACGCCGAGGGCGTGGACTGCGCCTACATGGACAACCTGCTGGGCGGGCGGCTGGCCGGGCAGTACGCCACGCAGCTGACCCGCTTTCAGGGCGGAGGCCACCTGTATGCCGTGTGGGTGGAAACCGAACTCGATCACCTGTTCACCACGCGGGTGTTCAGTGAACGGCGCAGCGGTTTTCTGGAGGCGATCACGGCGACAGGAGCGCGGGTGAGCGGCGAGTACGTCAGCAGCTTCGACTCGCTCAACGCCCGCACGGTGGCCGCTCAGCTGCTCGACGAGGCCACGCTGCCCGCCACCGTGTTCGCGTCTGCCGACCTGCTGGCCGGGGCGCTGCTCGACGAGGCCCAGGCGCGCGGTCTGGTGGTGGGAGAGCAGCTGAAGGTGATCGGCTTCGACGACCAGCCCTGGGCGCAGGGACGCGGCCTGAGTACCCTGCACCAGCCTGTCGAGGCGATGGGCTACGAGGCCGCCCAGCTGCTGCTCTCGCGCCTTTCTGGGCACGAGGGACCACCGCGCGCCCGCCGCTTCGAGCCGAGGCTGATCGTGCGGGCCAGCACCGGCGGCTGAAGGTGGCCGCCGCGCGGAAGGCTGTCTGCCCCGCCGTACGGACCGCGCCCACGTTGCAGCCTAGTGGTGTGGCCTCCTGATAGACCGGCCACCGTAAACAGATCACTGTGAGTGGGCCACTGTGAATCGGACACTGCGAATCGGACACTGCGAATCGGCCACTGCGGATTGACGACTGCGGATTGACCACTCAGACATTCTCAATCTGCATGCCCGGACACTGCACAGGGCGTTGGTGTCTTGTGTACACTGGAAGCAGTTGCTGTGCAGTTGCCGGAACCCCGGAGCAACGCGCCCTGCTCATGATGCCAGGACACCAATTTGTGAAAGCCTTCACACACCTTCTCAGTCCGCAGAAGTTCAGAGTGCAAGGCCAGGAGAGTTGACATGAAAACCCTGATTCTCGGTGCCGGTTACGCCGGACTCGCCGTCGCCACCAAGCTCAAGCCCGTCTCCGGCATGCAGGTCACCATGCTGGAACGCTACCCCTACCACGTCTTCTGGACCCGGCTGCACGAGGCCGCCGCCCACAACACCAAGGTCACGCTGCCGCTGGCCCCGCTGCTCAAGGGTACGGGCGTGGACATGCAGAACCTGACCGTGGAGGCCGTGGACCTCGACAAAAAGGAGGTGACCACCAGAGAGGGCCAGACCTTCACCTACGACACCCTGGTGGTGGGCCTGGGGTCGGTGACCAACTTCTACCGCATTCCGGGGCTGGCCGAGAACGCCACCGAACTCAAGGACCTGACCGACGCCGAGGACATCTTCAGCTTCGTGCAGCGGGCCTATGACGCCTCTTACACCGGCAACCGCGACATCGTGGTGGGCGGCGCGGGCCTGACCGGCGTGGAACTGGTGACCGAACTTGCCCAGCGCAACGAGATCCTGAGCAAGGAGCGCGGGCTGCCGCCGTTCGGCATCTCCCTCGTCGAGGCCGGTCCCAAGATTCTGCCGGTGCTCGACGACGCGCTGCGGGCCAAGGCGCAGGCCACGCTCGACAGCTACGGCATCCAGACCCTGGTGGGCCACCGCCTGATGCAGGCCACCGCTGACAGCGTCACGGTGCAGACCGCCGACGGCGAGAGCCGCGTGATCGGGGCGGGCAAGATCATCTGGACGGGCGGCATTCAGGCCCGCGACATCATGAGGGGCGAGAAGCTTCAGAAGGGGCCGGGCAACCGCGTGGTGGTGGACGCCACCCTGCGCGTGCCCGAATACCCCGAGGTGTTCGTGATCGGCGACATGGGCCTGGGCCTGAACCAGGACGGCAAGCCGGTGCCCACCACCGCCCAGCACGCGGGCCAGCAGGGTCGCCTGACCGGCAAGAACCTGATGCGGCTGGCGATGGGCGAGGAGCTGGAGGTCTACGAACCCAACACCCTGGGCGAGTTCATCTCACTGGGCGGCCTGATGGCCGTGGGCTGGATGAAGCTGCCCTGGAACCAGAAGCTCGCCATGACCGGCGGGCTGGCTCACGTCATGAAGCGGGCCAGCGAGTGGCGCTGGAGAAGCAGCATCAGCTGAGCCGAACAACCTGTCTGGGTAAAATTTGTCTGGGCGCGGAGCAGCAGGTCTGTTCCGCGCTTTCTTGATGTCGGTGTTTGCGGCGCCCATTTGTCAATGATCCGGACAGTGCCCCTCACAGGTTCTGATCCGAACCGTTTCTGATCCGAACCGTTTCTGAGCCGAACCGTTTGCGGCCTGAAACAGTCGATGCCGATAAACACCGTGTTTCAAGCCTGTTTCTCCTGCGGTGAACCGCCAGGACGGGTACGGTCAGAGCCGGGCGGGCAGGTTGGTTGGAATGTTCCAGACGATGTTTTCCTGATCCGGCTGAACAGAGGACGGGACTGGCCCAGACCCCGGCTCAGGTGAAAAATTCGCTCACGCCCCAGCCCTGGCCCGCGCTACATTTCATTCATGCTCCGCAGCGATCTCTCCGAGTTTGCTTTTCCGGCCCTGCTCCAGATGCTGCTCAGCGGAGGACGCACCGGGCACATGCGGGTCCAGGGCGCGCTCTTCGGGGAGCTGTGGCTGGAACACGGCGAGGTGGTCTACGCTGACGCACTGGGCCGCCAGGGGAGCGCCGCGCTCGAACTGCTGAGCTGCGTGCGCACGGGCGAACTGCTGTTCGAGGCCGGTCTGAGCGCGCCGGGCCGCAACCTGAGCGTGGGCCGCGACGCCGCCCTGCGCCAGCTGATGGTCGATGAGGACGCCTGGCAGCCGATCTTGCAGGCGTTTCCGGACTGGGGGCTGTGGCTGCGCTTCACCTCCCGCTGGAGCGAGCAGCAGCCGGTCAACCGCTCCCAGTACCGGGCGCTGGCGCTGGTGGGCCGCATGAGCCTGTACGACATGGTGCAGCGCAGCGACCTGGGGCCGCGTCAGGTGCTCGCCCTGCTGTTGCCCTTCAAGCAGGCTGGGCTGATTGAGACCACCCCGCCGCAGTGATCCCAGGGTCACCTCAATCTGAGCGGCGTGACGAATCAAAAAGAACCGGCCCGTGCAGAGGATTCTGCACGGGCCGAAGTGTCGGGTGTTCTCTTCCTCTCCCTACCTGCTGCCTCCGGGTGTGGCCGGGGGCGTGGTGGTCGGTGAAGTGCCTGGGGTGGTCGGCGCCGGGGTAGTCGGCTGCGGGGTGGTCGGTGTTGGGGTGGTGGGCGTGGTGACCTTGGGGGCCTCGGCGGCCAGGCGCTTGGTCTGGGCGGCCAGCACCTGGGCCAGCAGGTCCTGGGTCTTGACGGTCTTCATCTGGGCCGCGACGTAGGCCGTGGCTGCCGCCTGCTTCTTCTGGGTCAGCAGCTGATCAGAGATCGAGGTCCTGACTTCACTCAGCGGCCTGACACTGGCCTTGACCAGGTCGGTCACGTAGGCCAGCGAATACCTGCCGCCGGTGTCGGTCACGTCGCTCAGACTGCCCTCTCCGGCGGCCTGGAGGCGGCCCGTGGCAAACACCGCCCTGTCGAGCGCGTCGTTCAGCTTCTTGTCGCCCGCCGTCACGCTGCCGCGCTCGGACACGGTGGCCCCGGCCTTGCTGGCGAGCGCGGTGAAATCGCCCGACCTGAACTCCTGGCGGAAGGCCAGCGCCCGCTGCTTGTCGGCAAAGACCGCCTCGCTCACGGTGGCCTTCGCGGTGGTCTGAAAGTTTTTCTGGTTGCCCGCATAGAACGCCTGGACATCGCCGTCGCTCACCTTGGCGTCTTTGGCCCCGTAAGCGTTCAGGCCCGCCAGCAGCTCGGCGCGGCTGCCCACCAGCGGCAGGTTCTGCGCCTTGACGATGGCCGGGGCGGCGTACTGCTGGGTGAGCTGCTGCACGATGCCGGGTTTCAGGAAGCTGTTGACCAGCGGAGCCACCTGCTCGGCGGTCTGCTGCTGAAGCAGCGCGCTGAACTGCTGGTTGCTCACCACGCCCGTGACCACCTCGGCGTAGGGGATGCTATGGCCGTCCACCGTCGCCACGGCGGGGTTGTTGTATTTCCAGTCCGGATTGACAGACTCGACCTTGACGTTCTTCTTCAGGCCGTCCACCCAGCTCTCCAGCGCCTGGTTTTTCAGCTCCGTGCCCACGGCCTCACCCACCGCCACCCTGACCTCGGTAAACGGCTTGGTGGCGGCGGGCAGCACTTTCTCGACCTTGACGATGTAGAACTTGCCGCCGCTGCTCACCACCTCGGTCAGGCCGCCCGTGGTTCTCGCAAAGGCCGCAGCACCCACCTCGGTGGGCAGCGCCACCTGGGCCACCGGACGGGGAGCGCCGTTTTCCACCGGGCCGATGGCGCCGCCGCGCTCCTTGTTTTCCAGGCTGTTGGCGGTGGCCAGCTGCGCGAAGTCGGCCCCGCCCCTGAGCTGGGTCAGCAGCTGGTCGGCCTTCGCCCTGGTCGCCACCACGATCTCGCGGGCCACGATGCGGGGGTCGCTCTGGAAGGCCTGCGGGTTGAGCTGGTAATACAGCTGAAGCTGCGCGTCAGTGGGCTTGGGCGCGGCGGCCTGAATGGCCTTGGCCTTGGCCTGGATCGCCAGCGAGTTGCGGACGTATTCGCGGTACGACGAGTCGCTGAAGCCCGCTCCGCGCAGCGCGTCGGTCCAGGCCTTGTTGTCGCTCAGGTTGTTGCCGCTGCGGGTCTTGGTGACCTGTTCGGCCACGGCGCTGCGCTCGATCTTCTGGTCTGCCGACGCCTGCTTGAGCAGCGCCTGATTGATCTGCTGGTCGATGATCAGGGTCTTGAAATCGTCGCCGAGCGGGCCGCTGGTGGCGCTGCCCAGCACCGGGTTCTGGGTCCGGACCGCCTCCAGCTGCTCTTTGGTCACGCTGATCCCGTTGACCTTCAGCGCGGGCGTTCCCTGCACGCCGCCGCCCCTCAGGCTGGGCAGGAAGATGAGCAGAAGCAGAACGCCCACCACGAGGACAAAAACCCCCGACAGGACGGGAATGGCTACCTTTTTATTCACTTGAATTCCTCCAGTTTGCGTGCTACGTTGGCTGAGCTTTTCGTGGTCTGAATCTCTTTCGTTCCGTGCTTCATCCGAACCGGAAAGGTTCGAAATTTCGCGCTCGTAGCTCAGTTGGATAGAGCGTTAGCCTCCGAAGCTAAAGGCCACAGGTTCAAGTCCTGTCGGGCGCACCAGCCTCAATGATCAGACCACCGAACGGCACAGTTTCTGCACGGCTCCTGATCCACGGGGCCGTGCATCTTTTATGGCTTCCGGATGAGGTCGGTGGGCCAGCCAGCGGAGGCGGAAGGCTGTTGGAGCAGCGCCGGGCGGCGTGGGCGGGCAATTGACACGCGGGGAAGTCTAGCACGGTGAAAATCACCCACATGAAGAATACGTTAGTCGGACGCGGGCCAGGCCAGGGGGTGTCCAGCGCCGCTCAGTGCCGGAAAACCGGGCTGCCCCGAGTGTTCTCACCATGCCCCCCCGCGCCGCGTGTCAGCCTGGGAACATGAGTCTTCTCGTTCAGCTCTCCCAGCTTCCCGGCAGTTATCAGGGTCCAGACGTTGCAGCCGCAGACCGCTCCGGGGCCTCCGCCTCCGCCCCCAATGCCCCCTACGGCCTCCTGGGGCTGGGCGAGGCCAGTCTGGCCGCCCGTCTGTGCGAGGAGTTTGCACAGGCCACGCTGGTCAAGGTCGGCACGCAGCTGGTGCTCAGCAGCCCCGAGACCCAGGCCGCCGCCGACGACTTTGCCGCGCTGGCCGAGGTGAGCGGCGTAAACGTGGTGCGCGTCGGAGCGGGCGAGGGTCGGCGCTTCAACCTGGATACGCTCTCCTACCTGGCCCCTGGCGGGGTGCTGAGCACCTACCACCTGGCGCAGTACGTGGCCCACGTCACCGGACACGGCCAGGAGGCCCGGCAGGCCGAAGCGCTGCTCACGGCCCTGCGCGACCAGTGCGCCCCCGAGGTGCAGGAGGGCAACCCGGCCCGCGAACTGGCCTGGAGCCTGTGGGGACGCGCCCCGCTGCTGCTGGCCCCGGCAGGCGAGGGTGCCCTGATCCAGGCGTGGCAGGGACTGCTGGCCCGCGTGGGCAAGGTGCTGAGCGTGCCCGCCGAACACGCGCCGCTGTACACCCTGACCGGAGCCTTCGAGGCCCACCACGAGCGCGGCGACGGGCGGCTGGCCCTGATTCTGGGCGAGGAGGACGCCGAGATGGCGATGTGCCGCGAAGTGCTGGAAACCCGCATCGACGAGGTGACGCTCGTGCCGTATCCACAGGGGTCGCAGGGTTACGCCGGGGCACTGGCGCTGTGGTACTACGGGGCCTGGGTGGCGGCGTATCTGGCCGAGCGCGAGGGTGCCATCCCCGAAGACAGCGCGGCCCTGACGCAGCTGATGGCGAGTCTGGTGAGCGGCGTGCCGGACAACGAGCTGAACTGAGGACGAGCTGAGGTGCGGCGCGTGGCGTGCAGGAACAGCCAGCAATCCGAGATCAGCCGACACCACCTGAACGCCTGTACCGTATCCACACGCCACAAGCCACAGGCCACGCGCCGCCCTTCACGTCCCGGCAGACGCCCCCGGCAGCACCGCCACCCGGTACACCATGAAACAGCAGCCCCACAGGAAAAAGGTCACGAGCGGCAGCACGCGCAGCCCAATCTTGGGGCTGACCAGCTTGCCCGCGATCAGCACCTCGATGATATACAGGCTGACGATGGCCAGCCCGGCGTACATCCAGTGCTCCAGGTTGCGTTTCGGGTCGGGTGCAAAGCCGTATTTCGTGGTGGCCTGACCGGCCACGGCCACCGCGCTCGCCACCTTGCCGCCGCCCAGCGCCAGGATGGTGCCGGTCACCGCTGGCAGCAGCGTCAGTGCCCAGGTCAGGCGCAGCCACCAGACCATCGGGCGGCCCACCTGAAGCCGGATGGCCGGGCCGATGCTCCAGACGAACAGCACCAGCGTCACGACGGCGAGCGGTGTGGGAATCAGCAGGCCAAAAGGGGTTGAGAGTTGCCAGTTGTGGAGCCACGTCAGAAAGGCCATGAGGGTAGGGTAGGCGAAGGGGGCCGGGACTGGAAGACTCCCGCCGGAACGGGGGTCTGAAGACGACCCGAACAGGCGGCTCATATTATGTATCTGGCATATTTAGCTTGACCCGTTCTGAACGTGGTGATATAGTTCATTGTTGCGAGTGAGCGCACCCAGCGCCCATTTTTTACGATTCAGGGGGGCCTGTTCGGGTGTCAATTGGGCACAGGATGAACAGAAGGACAGGTCCCAGTATCTCCAAGGAGCACCATGACCCAACCGGCAGACATTGACATGCAAGTTTCAGCCCTGGAAGACGGTCAGGACACCGGGATTCAGGGCGAGTACAACGCCAGCAGCATCAGCGTCCTCAAGGGCCTGGAGGCGGTTCGCAAGCGCCCCGGCATGTACGTGCAGGGCGGCACCGGCATCGACGGCTACCACCAGCTGATGACCGAGATCATCGACAACGCTATCGACGAGGGGCTGGCAGGCTTCGCCCACACCGTCGAGGTGACCATGCACACCGACGGCGGCGCCACCGTCACCGACGACGGGCGCGGCATTCCGGTGGACATCATGGCCTCCGAGGGCCGCAGCGCCATCGAGGTCATCTTCACCGAGCTGCACGCGGGCGGCAAGTTCGGCCAGGGGGCCTACAAGGTGTCCGGCGGGCTGCACGGCGTGGGGTCCAGTGTGGTCAATGCGCTGAGCACCTACCTCGACGTGACGGTCAACAAGGGCGGCGTGCTGCACCACATCCGCTTCGAGCGCGGCGACGTGGTGACGCCGCTGGAAGTGACGGGCAAGACGCCGGGTGACGTGAAGTGGGCCACCAGGGTCAGCTTCCAGCCCGATGCCGAGGTGTTCTCCGAATTCGTCAACCAGTTCGACTACGACCGCATCAGGCGTCGCCTGCGCGAGCTGAGCTACCTGACCGGCCTGAAGATCGTGCTGACCGACGAGCGGGCCGAGCTGCACGGCGGGCACACCAAGCAGGAGATTTTTCATGAGCAGGGCGGCATCGCCAATTTCGCCCGGGCGCTGGTCACCGACGACACCAAGCTGCTGTACGACCAGCCCATCACCATGCGGGGCCGGCACAGCGGCGTGGACGTGGAAGTGAGTTTCATTCACGCCAACACCTACAGCGCTGACAACATCCTGACCTACGCCAACATGATCCGCACCCGCGACGGCGGCACCCCGCTGACCGGCTTCAAGACCGCGTACACCCGCATTCTGAACAAGTACGCTCAGAACAAGAACCTGATCAAGAACGGCAACCCGGTGCCCGGCGGTGACGATCTGCTGGAAGGTATTTACTGCGTGGTGAGCGTCAAGGTCGAGGAGCCGCAGTTCGAGTCGCAGGCCAAGGTCAAGCTGCTCAACTCCGAGGCGCAGACAGCTGTGAACGCGGTGGTGGGCGAGAAGTTCGCCGAGTTCCTGGAAGAGAATCCCAAGATCGGCAAGATCATCGTCGAGAAGGCCGCCGAGGCCGCCCGCGCCCGTGAGGCCGCACGCAAGGCCCGCGACATCATCCGGCGCAGCAACCCGCTGGAGAACGACGACCTGCCCGGCAAGCTGGCCGACTGCTCCAGCCAGGACCCGGCAGAATCGGAGCTGTTCATCGTGGAGGGCAACTCGGCAGGCGGATCTGCCAAGGGTGGCCGTGAGCGCCGCTTCCAGGCCATTCTGCCGCTCAGGGGCAAGATCCTGAACGTCGAGAAGGCCGAGCTGAACAAGATCCTCAAGAACGCCGAGATTCGCGCCCTGATCGGGGCCATCGGGGCGGGCGTCGAGGGCACCGGCGACAACATGCACTTCGACCTGAGCAACCTGCGTTACCACAAGATCGTGATCATGACCGACGCCGACATGGACGGCGGGCACATCACCACGCTGCTGCTGACCTTCTTTTACCGGTACATGCGCCCCATCGTCGAGCAGGGCCACCTGTACATCGCGCAGCCGCCGCTGTACCGCATCATGGTGGGCCGTCAGAGCAGCGCCAACAAGGGCGTGTACCTCTACGACGAGGACGCCCTGAAGGTGAGCGTGGCGCAGGCCAACCGTGAGGGCAAGAAGTACGAGATCCAGCGCTTCAAGGGCCTGGGCGAGATGAACGCCGACCAGCTCTGGGAGACCACCATGAACCCCGAGCTGCGGGTGCTCAAGCACGTGGGCATCGAGGACCTGATCGACGCCAACAATGTGTTTGACGCGCTAATGGGCATCGAGGTGGGGCCGCGCAAGCTGTTCATTCAGGAGAACGCCCGCTTCGCTGAAATCTCGGTGTAAACATTCCAGGTAAGGGAGGGGCGGCTGGCTTTCGGGCTGGCCGCCCCTGTCATTCAGGGCGGTTCGATACACAGGTGGCTCCCTCCGCTCCCTACGGGAGTACGGTTGAGTACAGTGGGGCCGTGACACCGCCTGCCCGGCCTCCCAGGTCAGCGCCGCCGCCGTTCTGGCCGGGGCTGCTGCTGAACCTGCTGCTGCCGGGCAGCGGCTTCACCTACCTGGGCCGCCCGCTGCTGCACCTGTGGGCGCTGGCCCTGACGCTCGCTCTCTGGGCGGCGTGCTGGCTGCTGATGCTGTACGTCGCAGACAGCGGGTGGCCGCAGGGGACGGCGCTCGCTCAGGCGGGGGCGGGCGGCCTGACCATCCTGGTTTTCCTGCTGGTGCTGATCGGGTACGCCGCGCTGACCCGGCTGTACGTTCGCACCTACCGGGCGCTGAGCCTGTCGCCTGCCACCGTTCACCTGTCGCCGCTGTTAAAGGTGCTGCTGATCGGCGCGCAGGCAGGCGTGCCGATCTGGCTGGTGCTCCAGAACCCGATGGTTTTTTTCTGGTGAACCGGCATCTGGTGATCCGGCGCTGGATCACGTGAGCAGAATGCCTTCCAGCACCCGTCTCAGCGCCGTGGGCAGCGGGACCGGGCGGCGCGTGCGGCGGTCCACGTACACATGCACGAAGTTTCCCTGCGCCGCCGGAACGTCCTCACCTTCCCTGAAGATGCCCACGGCGTAGCGCACGCTGCTGTTGCCCAGCCGCTCCACGCCCAGGCCCACGCTCAGCACCTCGGGGAAGCTGATAGGCGCGAAATACCGGCATCCGGTTTCCACCACCAGCCCGATCACCTCGCCCGCGCGCGGATCGAGCACGCTTTGGGCAATCAGGAAGGCGTTGACCGCCGTGTCGAAATAGCTGTAGTACACCACGTTGTTCACGTGCCCGTACACGTCGTTGTCGCCCCAGCGCGTACCGAGCGCGTGGTGGTACGGATAG
>JANXWI010000311.1 GCA_025351205.1 Deinococcus sp. | reverse complement strand
GTTCCAGGCCGGAGCTTCAGACCACCTCCCCCCTCCTTAACCCTTTTCTATAGACAGAGCTGAATGGGGGCCGGAGTGTGCGGGGTACACTCAACCCCTATGAGCGTCCAAGACTTGCCGGTCAGGTGCAAAAGAGAGTAGATCAGCATGCTGGCGTGCCCGATGGACAGCACGAAGCGGTCTCGCCCCGGCCAGTGCGGGTTGGCGGGGTTGTGCCGCAGGAAGTCCTGCCACAGCGTGTAGGCCATCGGGGCGGCCCCCAGCGGCGCGCCGGGATGGCCGCTGTTGGCCTGCTGCACCGCGTCGATGGACAGCGTGCGGATGGTGTTGACCGACAAGTCTTGGACGCTCATAGGGGTTGAGTGTACCCCGCACACTCCGGCCCCCATTCAGCTCTGTCTATAGAAAAGGGTTAAGGAGGGGGGAGGTGGTCTGAAGCTCCGGCCTGGAACGTCCGGCCCGCCCCTGTGGATGCCCGCCCCTGTAAACGCCCGCTCTCATGGGTACAGAATCCGCTCCACGGCGTCCAGCCCGTCCAGCACCTCTTCCCGCGTCCGGGCCACCACGTTGACGTGCCCCAGCTTGCGCCCCGGTCTGCTGGCCTTGTGGTACAGGTGCAGATGTGTGCCAGGAACGGAGTCCAGGGCGGCCCAGTCGGGTTCGCCGCCGTCTTCGCGGCCCAGGATGTTCACCATGCCGCAGGGATGGATGGGCAGAAAGTCCTGCAAGGGCAGGCCCAGGGCGCAGCGCACCGCCGCCTCGAACTGGCTGAGGCCGCCGCCGTCCTGGGTCAGGTGCCCGGAGTTGTGGACGCGCGGGGCCACCTCGTTGACGATCAGCTCACCGCCCTCACCGCCCTTACCGTCGGCGCCCGGCAGCTCGAAGAATTCCAGGGTGATCAGGCCCACCACCTCCCAGGCTTCGACCACGGCGCGGGCAAGTGAGCGTGCCTGTGCCTGCGTCTCCGGGCCGCTGCTGGCCGGATACACGCTGCGGCGCAGAATGCCGTTCACATGCACGTTCTCGGTGAGCGGGCCGAAGCTCACGTGTCCGTCCGGGCCGCGCGCCACGCCCAGGCTGACCTCGCGCACGAACGCCACCAGCCCTTCGAGCACGCAGGGCACGCCGCCCAGCTTGTTCCAGGCGGCAAGCAGCCCGGCCTCAGTGTCCACCCTCGCCTGCCCGTGGCCGTCGTAGCCCAGCTCGGCGGTCTTCAGGAAGCCCTGGCCCCCGACAGCGGCGAGTGCGCCCGCCAGATCGCTCTCGGTTTCGATCAGCCGGTACGCGGCGACCCTGGCCCCGGCGGCCTCCAGCGCCGTCTTCTCGCGGCCCCGGTGCCTGCTCAGGTGCAGCACGGCGGGCGCGGGCCGCAGCGGAAGGCGGCCTTCGAGCAGAGTGGTGGCCGCCACAGGCACGTTCTCGAACTCCAGCGTCACGGCGCTGCACTGCGCCAGCCGCTCCAGCCCGGCGGGGTCGGTGTAGGGGGCGCAGATGTGTTCGGCGCACAGCCGGGCCGGGGCCAGCGGATCGGGTTCCAGCACCACGCAGCGCACGCCCAGCGGCAGGGCGGCCAGCGCCAGCATCTGTGCCAGCTGTCCGCCGCCCAGGATGCCCAGGGTGAGTGCTGTGCCCGCGTCCCTGCTCATTCGCTTCCCCCCTGCGGCTGGCCCTCGAAGAAGGGGTCGTCCAGCACCGCCCGCGTCTGGGCGGCCCGGAACTCGTCCAGGCGGGCGCGGACGCCCATATCGGTGGTCGCCAGCATGGCAGCGGCGAACAGGGCGGCGTTTTTCGCTCCGGCCAGCCCGATGGCAAAGGTCGCCACCGGAATTCCGGCGGGCATCTGCACCATGCTCAGCAGGCTGTCCTGGCCGCTCAGGGCGCGCGACTGCACCGGCACGCCCAGCACCGGCACGCGCGTGAAGGCCGCCAGCATCCCCGGCAGGTGCGCCGCGCCGCCCGCGCCCGCGATGATGGCGCACAGGTTCAGCCGCTCCGCCCGCGCCGCGTAACTGGCGAGCAGCAAGGGCGTGCGGTGGGCCGACAGGACGCGCACCTCGTAGCGCACGCCCAGCCGTGCCAGAAGCTCCAGTGCGCCCTGCATGGTCTCGTAATCGCTGCGGCTGCCCATCACCACGCCCATCTGCACCGCCCGCCCATCTGCCTGATCGCTCATCTGCGCCCAGCATACGGCCCTGGACGGACAGGAAGGCCCGGAACTGGAACCCAACCCGCTACCCTGTCTGAATGCCGCAGGATCAGGACGTTTACGACTGGCTGTTTGCCCAGGTCAGGAACAACAGGGAACGTGGCCCCGCGCCCGCCCGCGCCCTGCTGGAGATGCTGGGCCACCCGGAGGCACACTTTGCCAGCCTGCGCGTGGTCGGGACCAACGGCAAGGGCAGCGTGTGCGCCATGCTGGAGGCCGGGCTGCTGGCGGCGGGCGTGCGGGTGGGTTTGTTCACCAGCCCGCACCTGACGCATTTCGAGGAGCGCGTCCGGGTGGGCGGCCATGAAATCACCCCGGGGCGCACCGCTCAGTTCGTGGACTGGGCAAAAAGGCACGCGCCGGACGCGGCCTTCTTCGACCTCTCGCTGGGGCTGGCCGCGCAGGTCTTCGCCGAGACGGGCGTGACGCTGGCGGTCATGGAGGCGGGCGTGGGCGGGGCCAGCGACGCCACCCAGGCGCTGAATATCCAGTTGCTGAATATCCGTGCTGAACAGACTGGCGCGGCGGGCGACGGCTCAGCCGGAGTGCGGGCGGTGCTGCTGACCAACGTGGCGCTCGACCACACCGCCACATTGGGCGGAACCGTGGCCCAGATCGCCCAGGACAAGGCCTGCGCCGCCAGTCCGGGCGTGCCGCTGCTGACCACCGCTGAGGGTGAGGCGCTGGAAATCGCGTCGGCCATCTGTGCCGAACTGGGCGCGCCGATCTACACGCCGGCCAGCCATCCGGCGCTGTTCGCGCTGCCGCGCCCGCCCAGGCTGGCCGGGCCGCATCAGCAGCGCAACGCCTCGCTGGCCCTGGCGACGCTGCGGCTGCTGGGCCACAAAGACGGTGTGCAGGCCGCTCTGGACGCGTTCTGGCCCGCCCGGCTGCAACGCCTGACGTGCGGCGGGCGCACGGTGCTGCTCGACGGGGCGCACAACCCGGCGGCGGCGCGGGCGCTGGCCCGGGCCGCGCCGCCCGCCGACGTGCTGCTGTTCGGCAGCCTGCCGCGCAAGGACAGCGCCGCCACCTTGCAGGAGCTGCTGAGGGCCGCCCCGCTGCGCGTGCTGACCCGTCCCAGCCAGGAGCCACCGCATGCCGATCTGGACGCACTCGCCGCGCGGTTTGGCGGCCTGAGCGAACCGGACGCGGCCCTGGCCTTCCGGCGGGCGCTGGCGCTCACGCCCCCGGGCGGCACGCTGCTGGTGGCCGGGAGCCTGTACCTGGCCGGGACGCTGATGGAGGGCGAGCTGGCCGGGTGCCTGGCCCAGACATGATCTTACTTGACAGCCTGAAACGTGGCCCCTATACTCTCTTCCGCTGCCAGAAGAGGCAGATATTCTGGATCGTTAGCTCAATTGGTAGAGCAGCTGACTCTTAATCAGCGGGTTGTAGGTTCAAGTCCCACACGATCCACCA
>JANXWI010000291.1 GCA_025351205.1 Deinococcus sp. | reverse complement strand
CGGGCAGGCCGCCCCGGATCAGGTCCTGCATCCACAGGTGCAGGTCTTCCAGACCGCTGCCGATTTTGGCGTGACGGGCGGCCTCCCGTTTCGCCTTTGTAGCGGGGTCTGCGGCCTTTGCAGGCGCGGCGAGTTCTGGGTCAGCACCGCCCGGTCCAGCCACCGCATCCTGACGCGCCCGCCTGCTTTCCAGCCACTTGCTCAGCACCTCGGGAGGAGCCGCCGCGCCCCAGCTTCCCTGCCCCGCTCCCTGCTGCCCGATTCCCTGTTGCCCGGCCACGTGCAGCAGCAGCAGCGCCAGCCCGTGTTTGCACGGAAACTTGCGGCTGGGGCAGCTGCATTTGCAGGCGTATTCCGGGGTTCGCAGATCGGCGCCCACAAGGTAGGGTTTCTTGCCGCTGCCCTGGCATTCGCCCCACAGACTTTCGGGGCTGGCATTCAGCGTGGGCCAGTTGCCAGGGCTGCTCAGCTGGCGGGCGGCCTGGGCACTGGCGCTGTCCGGAGCGAGGGCCAGCACGGTTTCGGCACTCAGGGCGGCGTGAGGCGGGGCAGCGTTCAGAACAGACCTCCGGGGTCGGGGGAAGGATCGTGCGGAAAGACTGTTCTATGGTTTCAGGGGCGGCCCGGAAAGGCAAGAGGGACCGGGAAGACGGAAGGACAAGTCAGGCGCGGCGGCGACCCACACGGCCAGCGGGCAGATCGGCCATCAGTTCGCCCGCTTCAACAGGGTCGGTTTCAGGGGCGTCACCTTCCTGCGAAGACAGCACCTCGGCAAGCTCCGGCTCAGCCGCCGACCCACTGACCTCTGCCATTTGCTGAGGCTCGGGGACTGCGGCTGTGGCTATGGCTGCGGGGGTTATGGACTGCGCGTCACCCACATCCTGCTGCTCCAGCTGCTGCTCAAGTTTCGAAGCGAGGCCCAGCAGCGCCGTGTCCAGCCTCGCCAGCCCGTCGGACTGCTCGATCTTCAGCGTCTCGGCGTCCACGATGGCCGTGATCTGCCCGCTGCTGAAGGCCACCTCGTCGCCCACGATGCCGCTGGCGGCCTGCAACTGGCCCAGCAGCACCGTCGCCGACACGTTTCCGGCCCGGTGGCTGAGCTGATCACTGGGCGGGCTGAGCTGCGCCCCGATCAGGCTGAGCGTCGCCGCCCCCTCATGGCGCTTGAAGAGGGCCACCTGATCCTGCCGCTCGCGCATCACGAGCTGAAGCAGCAGCAGCTGCCGCACGTCTCTGATCTGATACAGGGTGTCCAGGTGAGCGATCAGCTGTCCGGCGCGTTTCATGGGTGTGGTGGTCATGTTGAGCCTCCTATATGTTATTAACATAATAGTAAGCTGTATTCGGTTTCTGGTCAAGAGGAAGGCGAGCGAGAGTAGACAGGAAATCCCCGGCTTTCCTTCGCAGGCAGCCGGGAATGTATGCAAACAGGTTGACCGTCCGCTATCAAAAAAAGGAGCTGCCCCCAGTTTTACCTCTCGCCCCTTGTGGGAAAGGGGCGCTGCGAAGCAGCGAGGTGAGGGGGCGTCCGGGCCAAACCTCTCTGCTACTTCACCGCGTCCAGAATGCGCCCGTACACCGCGTCCATGCTGCCCACACCGTCCACGGGCCGCACCTGCCCGCGCGCCGAGTAGTAGTCGATCAGCGGCTGGGTCTGTTCACGGTACACCTGCTGGCGCTCACGGGCCACGGCCTCGGTGTCGTCGCTGCGCCCACTGGTCTTGCCGCGCTCCACGATGCGGGCGATCAGCTGCTCGTCGGGCACTTCCAGCAGCGGCACGGCGTTGATCGGCGCGCCCAGTTCTTCGAGCAACACGTCCAGTTCACGGGCCTGCGCGGTGGTACGCGGAAACCCATCGAAGATCACCCGCACCTTTTCCATGCTCGCCAGGCGGTCACGAATCAGGGCGATCAGAACATCGTCGGGAACGAGCTGGCCCGCGTCCAGAATGGGCCTGATCTGGAGGCCAAGTTCGGTGCCCCGCGTCACATGGTCGCGCAGGATGTCGCCGGTGCTGATCTTGAGCAGGCTGTGATCTGAAGCCAGACGCTCGGCCTGGGTTCCCTTGCCCGCACCTGGGGGGCCGAGGAAAATAATCACCTGATGTGATGGGTTGGGCATAGGATTGCTTCTTCCTCCTGAGATTCGTCAAGCTAGCAGAAAGCGGGCCTGAGATTGCTCCCAGGCCCGCCACTTATCGAGGTACGCTCCAGAAAACAGGATTATTCCTGCAACCGTCCGCGTATCCGGCCCTTGCTGATGAAGCCGTCGTAACGCCGCACCGTCAGCTGAGATTCCAGCTGGCGCAGCGTTTCGAGCGCCACGCCCACGATGATCAGCAGGCCGGTGCCGGAAAACTGGAATGTGGTGACGCCCGTCAGCCGCTGCACGATCTGCGGAATCACCGTCAGAAGCGCCAGGAAGATCGCGCCCCACAGAGAGATGCGGGTGCTGATCTTGCCCAGGAACTCGGCGGTGGCCACGCCCGGACGCACGCCCGGAACGAAACCGCCCGCCTCGCGCAGCTGCTCGGCAATGCGCTTGGGGTCGAACTGCACGCTGTTGTACAGGTAGGTGAAGGCCACGATCAGCAGCACTTCCAGCACCAGGTACCAGGTGCCGCCCGCCGACAGGTAGCGCTGGATGAAGGTGCTCACGGCGGGCGCAGTCTTGACCGTGGCGCTCTGGAGCAGGTTGGGGATGATCAGCATGGCCGAGGCGAAAATGACCGGAATCACGCCCGCCTGGTTGACCTTGATCGGCAGAAAGGTGGCCTGACCGCCGTAGCTCTTGCCGCCCACCTGCTTGCGGGCATACTGCACCGGCACCCGGCGCTCGGCCTGATAGATGTACACGATGCCCGCAATGGTCAGCAGCACCACCACCAGAAAGCCCAGCAGCGGCAGGATGCTCAGGTTACCGCTGCGGAACAGCTGGGCGGTGGCCCCGATCTCTGCTGGATACCGCGCGATGATGCCCGCCATGATGATCAGCGAGATGCCGTTGCCCAGCCCGACCTCGGTGATGCGCTCGCCCAGCCACATGGTGAACGCGATGCCTGCCACCTGGGTCAGCACCATGATCAGAATGGTGAACACGCCGGGGTCCCAGCCGGGGGCGATGTTGGCCGGGTCACGGGTCACGAAGATGCTGAAGATCAGCGCCTGCACCGTGCCCAGGATGATGGCGGCGGAGCGGGTGTAGCTGCCGATCTTCTTGCGGCCTTCCTCGCCTTCCTTGGAGAGCTTCTCGAGCGCCGGAATCGAGGTGGTCAGCAGCTGGATCACGATGCTGGCCGTGATGTAGGGCAGCACGCCCAGCGCGAAAATGCTGAACTTGGCGAGGTTGCCGCCCGAGATCAGGCCGATCAGGCCCAGCAGGCTGTTGTTGCCGCTGCCGCTGGCGAGCGCCTCGGAGTTGACGCCGGGGGTGGGAATGGCGTTGCCCAGACGATAGATCGCCAGCAGCAGCAGCGAGAAGATGATCTTCCGCTGGAGATCCGGAATACGGAAGGCGTCGCGGAAGGCCCGGAGCATCAGCGGGGCTTGTACTCTACCGAGTGCGGGGGCTTGACTTCGGGGAACACCACGCTGCCGCCTGCGGCCTGAATCGCCGCCACGGCGCTCTCGCTGGCCGCGTCCACGTGCAGGGTCACGGCAAACTTGACCTCACCGCGCGCCAGCAGCTTCACGCCGCGTTCACGGCGGCGCACCAGCCCGGCCAGCTCCAGGGCGGCGCGGTCAATGACGGCTCCCGCCTCGAAGCGTTCCAGGTCAGCGAGGTTGACGATCTCGTACACGGTGCCGACGTTGTTAAAGCCGCGCTTGGGCAGGCGGCTGATCAGCGTGCTGCCGCCCCCGCCGAAAAACTGGCCCTTGCCCGCGCCGCTGCGGCTGAGCTGGCCCTTGTGTCCGCGTCCGGCGGTCTTGTCGGTGCCGCCGGGGCCACGGCCCACGCGCTTGCGGTTCTTGGTCGAACCCGGCGCGGGCTTCAGGTCGTGAAGCTTCACTTGGTCACCTCCAGCAGATGAATGACCTTGCGGACCATGCCCAGAATCGCCGGGGTCTCGGGCAGCTCACGGCTCTGGCCGAGCTTGCGCAGTCCCAGCGCCCTGACGGTGGCCGCCTGATCGCGGTTGTAACCGATGGTGCTCTTCTTGAGGGTAATTTTCACGGCGTCGCCTCCGGGGCTGCTGGGGCGGCAGCCGGAGCGGCCACCACACCGGCGCCTGATCCGGCGACCTGACCCGCGTGACCGCTGAGCGACCCGCGCAGCGCCCGGACCTGCTTGGCGGTGCGGAGGTTCTTCAGACCGTCGAACACGGCGTAGGCCACGTTGGTCTTGTTACGGCTTCCCAGTTCCTTGCTCAGCATGTTGGTGATGCCGGCCAGTTCCGCGATGCTGCGCGGCACCGTTCCGGCGATCACGCCCGTACCGGGACCGGCGGGCTTCAGGAGCACCTGCGCCGTTCCGTTCACGCCCACGATGTCGTGGGGGATGGTGCCGTTTTCCACGGGAACCTGGATCATGTTCTTGCGGGCCACAGCCTTGGCCTTCTCGATAGCCACAGGAACTTCCTTGGCCTTGCCGATGCCCATGCCCACGCGGCCATTGCGGTCGCCCAGGATGACAAGGGCGGCGAAGCGGAAGCGGCGTCCACCCTGATAGGTCTTGGCGGTGCGGTTCACGAACAGCATCTTCTCTTCGAATTCGCTGCTCTCACGCTCGGCGTTGCGGTTGCGGTTAAAAGTCAAGGCCAGCCTCCCGGGCAGCGTCTGCCAGCGCCTTCACGCGTCCGTGGTAGCGGTACTGTCCACGGTCGAAAACTACCTGCTTGACTCCGGCGGCCATCGCGGCCTCGGCCACGGCCTTGCCCACGGCGGCGGCACTCTCGGTCTTGTTGCCGACCTTGACGGCCTTGCTGCCGAACTGGGCCAGCGTCTTGCCCACCGTGTCGTCGATGATCTGGGCGTAGATATACTTGCTGCTGCGGTAGATGCTCAGGCGCGGACGCCCGGCGGCTGCCACGCGCACCTTGCTGCGGTTGCGCAGCTTGCGGCGGGTGCTGGTCTCGTTTCCGGTGCTCATTTCTTACCCTTTGCGCCCGTGGCTCCGGCCTTGCCGGCCTTGAGGGCGATCTTCTGACCGACAAAGCGCACACCCTTGCCGTGGTAAGCGTCGGGCTTGCGGACCTTGCGGACGTTGGCGGCCACCTGACCGACCAGCTGCTTGTCAATGCCAACGATGTCAATTCTGGTCGGCTCGGGCACCACGAAGCTGATCCCGGCGGGCGGCTCGATGATCACCGGATGGCTGTAGCCCATGCTCATTTCGAGCGTCTTGCCGGTCAGCTTGGCGCGGTAGCCCACGCCGCGCAGCTCCAGGTTGATGGTGTAACCGTCGGACACGCCCTTGATGGCGTTGGCGACCAGGGTGCGGGTCAGGCCGTGCAGGGCACGGTGGTCCTGACGGTCGCTGGGGCGGGTCACGTTGAGTACGCCGCCGTCCTGTGAGATTTCGATGGCCTGGTTGTGGGGCACGTGCAGCTCGCCCTTGGGACCCTTGACCTTGAACAGGCCCTTCTCGATGGTGGCGGTCACGCCACCCGGAACGGCGATGGGTTGTCTACCGATTCTGGACATCGCTCCCCCTTACCACAGCACGCAGATGACTTCGCCACCGAGACCCTGCTTGCGGGCGTCGCGGTCAGCGAGCAGGCCGTGGCTGGTCGACACGACGGCGACCCCCAGGCCCTTCTGGATGCGGGGCAGATTCTCGTGGCTGACGTAGGCGCGGCGGCCCGGACGGCTGACGCGCTCGATGTGCTTGATGACCTGCTCGCGCTTGACCCCGTACTTGAGCGTCACGCGCAGCACGTCGAACTTCATGCCCTCGTCTTTGACGCGCTCGGCGGAGGCGACGTAGCCTTCGCGCACGAGCAGGTGAGCGAGCTGCTCCTTGAACTTGGAGGCGGGGATGTCCACCGTCTCCTTATGGACGCGCGTCGCGTTGCGGATGCGCGTCAGCATATCGGCGATTGGATCACTGAGCATACTTGGCCTCTCGGGTTGAACGTTCAGCAGGCCAGTGGCCCCCTGAGGTGGGGGGTGGCCCGTCTGAAGGGGAAAAGGCGCGCGGCCCTCTCCCCTGCTCCCCAATGTGTGGGGCTTCTGGTCTTGCAAGGTGTTGGCTTGCACGGTCTGGTCTTGCACGGTGTTGCCATGCACGGTCTGGTCTTGCGGTGCTTGCCCGGTGTCTGGACGATCACAACTCCAAGCGGAACTGTTCGTATCCAGGGGGCTGAAGAGGACGGGGCCGTTGCCAGCCACGAGGAGAAAGTGTACCAGCTTTTCAGGAAAGCATAAAGGCTGGGATGACCAACTCAGCCGCTTACCTGAACAAAGCCTGTTACCAGCTCGCCTTGCGGACGCCGGGCAGCTCACCCTTGTGCGCCAGCTCACGGATGCAGATGCGGCACAGGCCGAAGAAACGGTAGTAACTGCGGGCACGGCCACAGCGGCTGCACCGGCTGTAGTTCTGGACGCCGAACTTGGCCCCACGGGCCGCCTTGACAACTTTGGAGGTGTTTGCCATATCAGGGTATCCTTATTGCTTCCGGAACGGAAAACCCATCGCCTGAAGCAGGGCGCGGGCCTCTTCGTCGGTCTTGGCGGTGGTGACCACCGTCACGTCCATGCCGCGAACCTTGTCCACCATGTCGTAGGTGATCTCGGGAAAGATCAGCTGCTCCTTGATGCCCAGGTTGTAGTTGCCGCGCCCATCGAAGGCGTTGGGGTTGATGCCACGGAAGTCGCGCAGACGCGGGAGCGCGATGTTCAGCAGCTTCTCCAGAAAGACGTACATCCGCTCACCGCGCAGCGTGACCTTCACGCCCACCGGCATGCCCTGACGCAGCTTGAAGTTGGAGATGCTCTTCTTGGCCTTGGTGATGATCGGCTTTTGCAGGGCAATCAGTGAAAGTTCCTTGACCGCCTTGTCTATGGCCTTGGAGTCTTCCTTGCTGCTGCCCAGTCCCTCGTTCAGCACGATTTTGGTGATGCGCGGCACGGCCATGACGCTGGTGTAGCCGAACTGCTGCATCAGGGCGGGGCGCACCTCGTCGTTGTATCTGCCTTTCAGTTGCTGCATGGTTCTCCTCTTTCGGGCGGACGGGTCGCCCAGGATGCCCCGGATCGGTGTTCAGCCCTGGAGCTGAAACCCGGGGGCAACCCAATTCAGTCGATGACCTTGCCGCTGGCAGCACCGACACGGACCTTCTTGCCGTCCTGAATCTGCTTGCGGATGCGGGTCGGCCTGCCGGTCTCGGGGTCGATCAGGCCCACCTTGGAAGCGTGCAGAGCGCCGGGACGCTCCTCGATGCCGCCTGCGGTGTTACCGGCGCTGGGCTTGACGTGCTTCTTGACGATGTTCACGCCTTCCACGACGACCTTCTGGGTCTCGGGCAGGGCGAACAGCACCACGCCACTCTGGCCCTTGTTCTTGCCGCTCAGGACCATCACGGTGTCGCCCTTCTTGACGTGCAGCTTGTTGCCGTGGTGGGTTCCGGCCTTGGGTGCGGGCATTACAGCACCTCCGGGGCCAGCGACACGATCTTCATGAACTTGCGGTCACGCAGCTCGCGGGCCACTGGCCCGAAGACGCGGGTACCGCGAGGCTCACCGTTGTTGGAAATGATCACGGCGGCGTTCTTGTCAAAGCGGATGGTGCTGCCGTCGGCGCGCTTGATGGCGAACTTGGTGCGCACCACCACGGCCTTGACCACGTCGCCGCTCTTGACGGTTCCGCGCGGGGCAGCGTCTTTCACAGACGCCACGATGATGTCGCCCACGGCGGCGTAGCGCTTGTTACCGCCGCCGCCCTTGGTCAGGCCCTTGCCGCCGATGCCGCTGTTCAGCACCCGGATGCACATGATTTCCTTGGCACCGCTGTTGTCGGCCACGTCGAGGCGGGTCTGCACGGAGATCATGCCTCACCGCCAGCAGCCGCGTTGGCCTTGCCCGCGACCTCGGACTCGACCACGGTGGTCTCGATGCCGCGTGGGCGCTCGACCAATCTGGTCACCTTCCAGGTCTTGGTCTTGGAGATGGGGCGCACCGAGAGAATCTCGACGGTGTCGCCGAGGCGGTACTCGTTGGTCTCGTCGTGGGCGGCGTACTTGGCGCTGCGGGTCACGACCTTGCCGTAGAGGGGGTGGGTGAAGCGGCGGGTGACCTTGACCGAGACGGTCTTGTTGGCCTTGTCGCTCACCACGACGCCCGTGAGGGTCTTCTGTGCCATTACTTGTTACTCCTCTGAACTGCGGGCGCGCTGCTCTGCCCGTTACGCAGCTGCTCGCTCTGGACGGTCAGCAGCTGGGCCACCTCACGGCGCAACTGGGTCACGCGGTGGGGTTTTTCCAGGTTGCCAACCGCGCCCTGAAAGCGCAGCTCCATGAGTTCCTTCTTGCGGTCCGCCACTTCTTTTACGAACGCGCCAGCGTCCAGCTCGCGCATTTCACTGAGCTTCATCGTACACCTCGCGCTTGACCATCTTGGTGCCGATGGGCAGCTTGTGTCCGGCCAGCCTGAAGGCTTCCTTGGCCTGCTCCTCGGTCACGCCCGAGACCTCGAACATCACGCGGCCCGGCTTGACCACGGCCACCCAGAATTCCACGGCGCCCTTGCCCTTACCCATCCTTGTCTCGGCGGGCTTCTTGGTCACGGGCTTGTCGGGGAAGATGCGGATGTAGATTTTACCACCGCGCCGGAAGTGCCTGCTCATCACGATGCGGCAGGCCTCGATCTGGTTGGACTTGACCCAGGCAGGCTCCATCGCGACCAGGCCGTAGTCACCGAAGGCCACGTAGTCGCCGCCCTTGGCGTCGCCGCGCATGCGTCCACGGAACTGCTTGCGGTACTTGGTGCGCTTCGGGAGAAGCATCACTCACCTCCTGTGCGGCGACGGGCGGTGGGGCGACGGCGGTTGGGACGCTCGCCGCCTTCGGGCCGGCGCTCGGCACCGGGGCGGGCCGGGCGCTGCACGGTCTCGGTCTTGCCACCGATGATCTCACCGTTGAACACCAGCACCTTGATGCCGATGATGCCGTAGCTGGTGCGGGCCAGCGCGGTGCCGTAGTCGATGTCGGCGCGCAGGGTGTGCAGGGGCACACGGCCCTCAAGCACCTTCTCGCTTCGGGCCTGCTCGGCTCCGCCCAGGCGGCCTGCCAGCACCACCTTCACGCCGCGAGCACCCGACTCCATCACGCGCTGGGCCGCCTGCTTCATGGCGCGGCGGAAGGCGAAACGGCGCTCGATCTGCTCGGCGATGCGCAGGGCGACCAGGGGAGCCGAGGTGTTGGGGTTGGGGATCTCGGCAACATTGACCGCCACCGTGCCCGCCGACACCAGCTTCTCAATGTCGGTGCGCAGCTTCTTGATGCTGTCGCCGCCCTTGCCGATCACGATGCCCGGCTTGGCCGCCGAGATGATCACGTTGACCTGCTGACCGGCCCGCTCGATCTCGATGCGCGCCAGACCGGCGGCGCTGAGCTGCTTGCCGACCAGGTTGCGGATCTTCTCGTCCTCGGCCAGCAGCTTGGCGTAGGTCTTCTTGCCGGCGTACCATCGGCTGTTCCAGCCGCGCGTGATGCCCAGGCGGAAGCCGTTGGGATTGATCTTGTTACCCATGGCGCTCCTCCAGGATGATCGTGATGTGACTGGTGCGCTTCTTGACGATGTTGGCCGTACCACGGGCGCGCGGCATCAGCCGCTTGAGGGTGGGTCCGGCATCGACAAAGGCCTGAGCCACATAGAGGCGGTCCTCGATCATGTCGTGGTTGTTGACCGCGTTCGCCTTGGCGCTCTTGAGCACCTTGTCGATGGGGGTGCTGGCCATTCTGGGAATGAAGCGCAGCAGGTCTTCGGCGTCCTTGACGTTCTTGCCGCGAATCACGTCGATCACAAGGCGAACCTTGCGCGGCGTCATGCGGATGTACTTCGCAATCGCTTTGGCCTGCATTACTTCTTCTTGCTCCCTTTGGCGGACTTGTCAGACCCGTGACCCCGGTAGTTGCGGGTGGGGCTGAACTCGCCAAGTTTATGACCGATCATGTTTTCGCTGACGAAGACCGGAATGTGCTGCTTGCCGTTGTACACGCTGATGGTGTGCCCGATCATCTCGGGAACCACAGTGCTGCGCCGAGACCAGGTCTTGATCACGCGCTTCTCGTTGCGGTCATTCTGAGCGTCCACCTTGTTCAGGAGGTGGTCGTCCACGAACGGCCCTTTTTTGGTGCTGCGGGGCATGTTCTCTCCTCCTTACTTCGTGCTGCGGCGAGTCACGATGAAACGCTCAGAAACCTTGCGCTTGCGGCGGGTCTTGAGACCCTTGGCGAGCTGGCCCCAGGGGCTGACCGGCTGGCGGCCTGCGCCGGTGCGGCCTTCACCACCGCCGTGAGGGTGATCGACGGGGTTCATGGAGCTGCCTCGCTGGTGGGGCTTTCTGCCCAGCCAGCGGCTGCGGCCCGCCTTGCCCAGCACGATGTTCTTGTGCTCGGCGTTACCGACGGCTCCCATGGTGGCGTAGCACTCGGTATGCACCCGGCGGATCTCACCGCTGGGCAACCGGAGCAGCACGTAGGTGCTCTCTTTGCCCTGAAGCTGCACGCTGGTTCCGGCGCTGCGGGCCATCTGCGCGCCCCGGCCAGGAACGAGTTCGACGTTGTGGACAACCGCGCCCACCGGGATGAAGCGCAGCGGCATGGCGTTGCCCACCTTCGGCTCGGCCTCGGGGCCGCTGACCACGGTGGCACCAACCTGAAGGCCCTCGGGAGCCAGGATGTAGCGCTTCTCGCCGTCGCGGTAGTGCAGCAGGGCGATGCGGGCGCTGCGGTTGGGATCGTATTCCAGCGCGGCCACGACAGCAGGCACGCCCGCCTTGTCACGGCGTTTGAAGTCGATGCGGCGGTAGAGCTTCTTGTGTCCGCCGCCGATGAAACGGCTGGTGACGCGGCCACGGTTGTTGTGCCCGCCGGTGCGGTGGATGCCCTCGGTCAGCGACTTCTCGGGGCGCTTCTTGGTCAGGCCCGAAAAGTCTGCCGTGGTCATCTGACGGCGAGACGGGGTATAGGGACGGTACTTCTTGATTGCCATGTTCAATCTCTCCTTAGACCAGACCTGTCTTAAACCAGGCCTGCGAGGGCTTCGATCTTCTGGCCCTCGGCGAGCTTGACCATGGCCTTCTTGCGGTTGGGGCGGCGGCCCTCGAACTTGCCGGTGCGCTTCATCTTGCCCAGCACGTTGAAAGTGCCGACCTTGACGACGGTGACGCCGAACGCCTGCTGCACCGCGTTCTTGATGTCGGTCTTGGTGGCGGCGGGTTCGACCCAGAAGGTGTAGACGCCACGGTCCATGCCCGCGTAGGACTTTTCGCTGATCACGGGTTTCTTGATGGTGTCGTAGGCGTTCACTGCGTACCCTCCTCGGCTTCCGTTTCGCTGTCGCTGTCTTCCTGAGCCGGCTCCAGCACCACGGCGTCGATGATCAGGCGGTCATGGCGCATGATGTCGTAAACATTCAGGCCGGCCACCGGCAGCGCCGTGATCCAGGGCACGTTGCGGGCCGCGCGGCGGGTTTCGGCGTCGTCTGTCACCAGAAACACCGTCTCGCTGCCGTCCATGCCGTTCTGACCGGCCCAGCCCAGGAAGTTCTTGGTCTTGCCGCCCAGCTCGGCATTGTTAAACGCGAAGCCGTCCACGGCGATCAGCTTGCCTTCCTGCTGACGGTCACTCAGGGCCATCGCCAGCCCGAGGCGGCGGACCTTCTTGGGCAGGGTGTAACCGTAGTTGCGGGGCTTGGGGCCGAAGGCCGTGCCGCCGCCCACGAAGATCGGGGCGCTGCGGTCACCGTGACGCGCGTTGCCGGTGCCCTTCTGGCCGTACATCTTGCGGCCTGTGGCCGAGACCTGGGCGCGGGTCTTGGTGTTGGCGCTGCCCTGGCGCCTCTTGGCCAGCTGCCAGACCACGACCTGATGCAGCACGTGCTTGTTGGCATCGGGCAGATCGAGTTCGATGGTGCGGGCGTTCTTGCCCACCACGTTAATCACGGCCATCACTTCACTCCCTTGCCCTGCTTGAGCTGGGCCTTGATCGCCTGACGGATGACCACGAGGCCGCCGGTCATGCCGGGAATCGCGCCCTTGATCAGGATCAGGTTCTCGCTGGCGCGCACCTCGATCACTTCCAGGTTCTGGACCGTGATGCGGTCTGTCCCCCAGTGACCCGACATGCGCTTGCCCTTGTACACGCGGCCCGGCGTCTTACGCTGGCCGATGGAACCCGGGCGGCGGTGCCACTTCTTCGCGCCGTGCGAGGCCGGGCCGCCCTTGAAGTTCCAGCGCCGCATGACGCCCTGGTGACCACGGCCCTTGCTGGTGCCGGTGGCGTCGATCTTCTCGCCCTCAGCAAAGATGCCGATGTCGATGGTGTCGCCTTCCACCTTGAAGTTGCGGAACTCGCGCAGGTAGCGCATGCCCGGAACGCCCGCCTTCTTCAGGTGACCCATCAGGGGCCGGTTGATGCGGCTCTCCTTCTTGGGCGAGAAGCCGACCTGGGTGGCCTCGTAGCCGTCGGTGGCCGCCGTCTTGCGCTGCACCACGTGGCAGGGGCCAGCCAGCACGACAGTCACCGGAATGGCCTTGTCGCCCTTCCAGATCTGGGTCATGCCGATCTTGGTACCGAGGATGCCCTTCATGCCCGGCCTCCCACCGTCTTGATCTCGATGTCCACGCCGGTGGGCAGGTCGAGGGTCATGAGCGAGTCGATGGTCTTCTTGGTCGGGTTCATGATGTCCACGAGGCGGTTGTGGGTGCGAATCTCGAAGTGCTCGCGGCTGTCCTTGTTGACAAAGGGGCTACGCAGCACGCAGAAGCGCCGGATGCGGGTCGGGAGGGGCACGGGGCCGCTCACGTCCGCACCGGTGCGCCGCACGGTGTCCACGATCTTGCTGGCCGAGGTGTCCAGCGCCTTGTGGTCAAAGCCGCGCAGCTTGATGCGAATCTTGGGAGCGACCATTGTTAGACCGTGACCTTGGCAACGACGCCCGCGCCCACGGTACGCCCACCCTCACGGATGGCGAATCTCAGGCCCTCTTCCATCGCGACGGGCTTGATCAGCTCCACCACGAAGGTGATGTTGTCGCCGGGCATCACCATCTCCACGCCCTCGGGCAGTTCCACCACGCCGGTCACGTCGGTGGTGCGGAAGTAGAACTGCGGGCGGTAGCCCGCAAAGAACGCCGAGTGACGCCCGCCCTCTTCCTTGCTCAGGATGTACACGCTGGCCTCGAACTTGGTGTGCGGCTTGATGCTGCCC
>JANXWI010000285.1 GCA_025351205.1 Deinococcus sp. | reverse complement strand
CCTTCGGCCTGTATCAGTAATGGGGGAGGGGGATAGACGCGGGTCTTCCCTATCAGAATTCAACTTTGTTCAAGCGCCGAGGTGGCCTCGGCTGCGCTGGCTTCTTTCTGCGCTTTGAGGGCGTGCAACTCTCCCACTTCTGTTTCGATCTCGCGCAGTCTGTCCTCCGAGGCGTCCAGTTCGCGCACCAGCCTCGACCTCAACCTGCCCTCGTCGCCGTTCTGGCCCAGCGGCGTCAGGTTGCCCTGAATCTGCTTCTGCCGCCGGAACAGCTTCTCGCGCTCCTTCCCAAGCTCCCCCAGTGCGGCGTCGGCGGCCTCGACCTCGGCGTACAGCTCGCGCACGCCTCTCAGGGCCGCGTAGGTGCGGGCGTCCAGCACCTTTCCGTCCAGAAACCCCTTCAGCGCCTCGAAACTCAGGCCGCGTATCTGCTCGTGCCTGCGCCGCAGCGTCCGTTCTCTGACCTCGAAGAGTGCCGCCGAGTGGGCCGCGACGCCGATGTGCCAGCGGGCGGCGCTCAGGGTGCTCTGGACGGGTTCGGCGGTGTCGTAGAGCTGAAACGTCAGGTAGGGGTCGCGGCGCAGGTCATGTTCGAGGGTCAGGGTGCTGGCCGCTTCCAGGCGTGACCGGGCCTCGTACAGCGTGTGGAAGGTGGAGTATTCCTCGATCAGTAGGTACCCCTTCTCGACGGCCAGCCCCCGGACGCTGCTGCCCTGCTCGCGCCGCACGGTGACCGTGACGCCCAGTTCGATGGCGAACGGCAGGATGATCTCCGCGCCCGCCGGGGTGAAGTCGAGCACCGCCTCGCCCGCGTAGCCCTGGCTTTCCAGCCCCGCACCTTCCAGCCCCCCACCTTCCAGCACCGTGACCGGGCCGCGTTCCAGGGTCAGGCCGCTGGCGTTGCCGAAGCGCAGGCTGGCCACCGGGTTGCCCGCGTGCTTGGCGTGGTTGTACAGCAGCTCTCGCCTTCCTTCGAGTCTGGCCGAGAGCAGCGGCACCATGCCCGACTGCCCGCGCGCCACGCTCACCGGATGCGCCACCCTGTACGAGAACAGAGACCCCCGCGCCTCGCCACTCGACACCGGCTGCACGCTCTGGGCCATCTGTTCCGACAGGCCGCGCTCCAGTTCCATCCAGTCCATGCTGGCCGCGCCGTCATTCACCTCGCCGATCATGGCGCTGCGCCTGAAGCTGCCGCCCACCGGAGCCGCCGCCATGGCCGCGAACTCGATGGGGGCGTTCACGGTGCGTTCCTCATCTTCGACCAGCGGGCGCTCGGGGGTGTTGGGCGCGAACAGGGCGTAGCGGAACGACACCGGCATCCCGGCCATCAGGCTCAGCTCGACGCCGTCCAGGTCTTCCTCCAGCGTGTTGTCAAAGAGGCCCCAGCCTTGCAGGTAGATGTCACGCGCCCCCTCTTCCCCGCCCGCCTGGCTTTCGGCGATGACCCGGTACGACACCCGCCACGCCGGGGCCGGGGCGATGTACGACACGCTCAGCTGGTGCTCGCCGCCAGACAGCCGCAGCAGCGCACTGGCCCGGTCCTCGTCACGCCTGGCGTTGGTCAGGGCAAATTCCAGGTCGCCCGCCGCCACGTCGTCCAGAATCTCGAACGACTCCAGCCGCTCCAGGGGAAACTTCACGACCCGCCGTGCAGCGGGCTGATACAGGCTGAGCAGCGCCCGTTCCAGACGGTTTTTGCCTTCCAGGTCCACGCCGATCAGTACGCCCTCTGTCGTCTGTTCACTGGTCGTCACGCGCACGCTTCGGCCACGCAGCGCCGTGAGCGTGTCGGTCAGGCTGGCGTACTCGGACAGCTCCAGCCGCCCTCGGTGAACCTCTGCGTTGCGGTCGGGCGGCGTCTCGAATTCCAGGCCCAGCACCTGCCCCAGCGAGTCGAGCACCACCAGGCTTTTCAGGATGTCGTCCATCGCCGCGCGCGGAAATTCGAGGCGAAGCTGCTCACCCGACACCGCCCCGCGCCGCTCGAAGAAGCCCAGGCCGTGCTTGTAGAAGGTCACGCGCTTGATGGGAAGAGACAGCTTGCCGGGAAGGGACATGGGCGCAGTGTAGAGGGCGCAGTGCGAACATGCAGCCAGATGCGTACTGCACGACAGATTCCGCCTCCAATCCAGTTCAGGGCAGCTTCCAGCCACTCAGGCCATACTGGGTGTCGTTGGCCCAGCGGGTACAGTTCACGCCTGGCCTCTGGAATTGGAAGGGTCCGCACGACCTTGCCGGTGGCGGGGTCGCGCACGTCGAGCCTGGGGGCGAAACGGTATGTTTTCGGGTCCTCGGTGCGGGTCAGCGGACGCCCGCTCAGGTCCAGCCCTGCGAGTAAAATGTAAGCACCGCTCCAGAGCGGCTTGCTGGGCGGCAAGGATGCGGCACCAGCGGCGATGAAGGCGGTCAGCAGGGCGGGAGCGTGCATGCCCGAAGCTAGGTCAGGCCGCCTGACCTCATGTGAGTGCACCAACGGCCCGCTTTAACCTCGGGAAATTGATCAGCCACCGCCTCCGCATCCACCGCCCCCGCACCCCCCTCCTCCACAGCCACCACCTCCGCAGCCGCCATGCCCACCGCCGTGTCCACCTCCGCTATCCCCACCGCCAACACCGACGCCCGCGCCAGCCAGTCGAGCAGATTTATCGTTATAAAGTACCGATCCTTTAAATTGACCGCCGACAATGGCTATCAGAACGACCCCTGAAAAGACGCTGACAGTCAAATTGACTAGAAATTCAAGACCAAATCGAGGAGTATCAAGAATTGCCACAGAGGTTAAGCTTGTGACCACTAAAAAGGCGATGATTGGGTTCCACTTTTTCAATATTATCCAGAGTACGAACAGCGCACCCGAAAGGCATAGTATCAATATTATGTATGGCAAGATGTTCCTCGCCACATAAGCTACACCAAGAAGCAGAGTATTTAAAAGTAACATGGCAGCAGGTCCGAACCTACTGTGTATCAGGGCAAAACGTGGCGGTTTCACAGTGATTTCAGTCGCACTCGGCTCGACTTTTGAAGTTCTGGGATCGTGCCAAACTGCTTCCGGTGCCCGCTTCCCAAACTCTTTGGCGTAGACGTCCAGCGTGTAGTAGTACGCTTCCTCAGTGCCGCCGGGCTGCACGCCGTCATATTCGGCACTGGCCTGCAACGCTCCCGACTCGGCCACATCATGATGAATGGGCCGCCCCAGCACCTCGCCGCACAACCGCTCCCAGTAATCACGGGTCAGGGTCAGGTGCTCGTGCCACGCCTCATCGACCTGCTTGCTGGGCGTGACCGGGCGCGGCGAGACGCAGGCCAGGTACAGGAATTGGCGGTACTCAGCCAGCACCTGCGCGGTGAAGTCCGGTGTCCAGCCCTGTTCGGCGGCCAGACGCTCCGCCAGCATCGGCGGGAAAGCGTAGGCATTCAGGCGCTCCAGCAGTTCGGCGGGGGTATGCGGGCTGCTCATGGCTGACCTCCTGAAAAAACGGCAAAAACGCCTCGGTCCTGCCTCTACTATTCACACGGCAAGCGCCGGAACCGTCAGCGCATCTACAAAGCGGAGAGACCGACGCCAGCATTGCTCAGACGCCATATTCAGCGCGAAGAGGATGAGTTTAGCACTTGAAGATGCAACAAAAACCTGGCGATTGACAGGCCGCCAATGTACATCCGCATGCTGTCAGCGAGAGTACGCGTGAGGCAACGGGAACGACGCCGCTCAGTCGGTGCTGTTCAGGCTCTCCTTAACCAGCGTCGGCAGCTTTGCGTTCTTCAGGCCCAGCGACAGGGCCAATCCAATCGCCACCAGCACCACGCTCAGCACGAAGGCCCGCTGGAGGCCGACGATCAGCGCCTCACCGCCTGCCGAGATGGCCGAACTGCCGATCAGCAGGCCCATGCCCGAAGTTCCCAGCGCCCCGCCCATCTGGCGGGCGAACAGCATGGCGCTGGTGGTCGCGCCCAGTTCCCCTGGCGGGCTGGCCGACTGCACCGCCAGCAGCAGGCTGACCATCGAAAAGCCCATGCCCACGCCGACGAAGAACCCCAGCACCGAAATGACGAGCAGCGGCGCGTGCGCGAACACGGCCATCAGCGCGAACACCACGGGCAGCACCACGAAGCCCAGTTGCGTCTGCCGGGTCAGGCCCATGACCTTCATCAGCCGGGTGCAGATGATGCTGGCGAGTACCCAGCCCAGCAACATCGGGGTCAGGATCAGGCCGCCCGCCGTGGCGCTGCCCGACACGTTCTGGGCATACAGCGGCAGGTACGCGATCACGCCGAAGTAGGCCGCGCCGCCCAGCATGTTGTTCCAGAGGCCCACGTTGGGCAGCCGCTGGGCGAGTGCCTTCATTGGCAGCAGCGGGGCCGGGTGGCGCAGCTCGACCAGCACGGCAGCCAGAATCACCACTGCGCCCGCGCCCACCTGCCACCAGACGCTCAGGCTCAGGCCCCACACCAGCAGGCCGCTGCCCACAGTGAACAGCAGCGCCCCCAGCCAGTCGATCACGACCCGGCCTGCCCTGCGCGTCACGGTTTCGGGCAGGTACTTCCAGACCATCAGCATGGCCGGAATGCCGAAGGGCAGGTTCACCAGAAACACCCACCGCCACGAGGCATGCTCGGCCAGCACCCCGCCCAGCAGCGGCCCCAGCAGCGCCGAGACGCCCCACACGCCCGAGATGAAGGCCTGCACCCTGGGGCGTTCCTGCAACGTGTACATCTCGCCCACGCTGGTCAGGGTCAGCGGCATCACCGCGCCCGCCCCGAGGCCCTGGAAGGCCCGCGCCGCCACCAGAAAGGCCATGCTGCCCGCCGCGCCGCACAGGGCCGAACCCAGCAGGAAAAGGGTCACGCCCGCCAGATACAGCCGCTTGCGCCCGAAGATATCGCTGGCGCGGCCCCACAGCGGCGCGCTCACCGTGCTGGTCAGCAGAAACACCGCGAACGGCAGGGCGTACAGGTGTTGCCCGCCCAGGTCGCGGATCACGCTGGGCATGGCGGTGGCGACCACACTCGATTCCAGAGCGGCCAGAAACACGCCCAACACCAGGCCGATGGTCGCCAGCAGTCGGGAAGGAGGGGCGGCAGGCGGGGCAGAAACAGTCACGGCGCGCATCTTAGGCCCAGAGGCCCCCATCAGATGGCGAGATGAACTGCCTTTGAGGGTTAGATGATCGAAGGCTCAAGCATTCAGCGGTTCCCGGGGCCGAGCATCCGGTAGTCGGCCACCTCGAAACCGTGGCGGCGGTACAGGGCCACCGCCGCCGGGTTCAGGGCCGTGACGAAGACTTCCCGCCCGGACACCTGCTGGGTGTCCATCCATGCGAGCGCGCGCCGCATCAGCTCGTCAGCCACGCCCTGCCCCCGGTGCTCTGGCGCAACGTAAATCCACTGCAACACGCCGATCACGAAGCCCTGGAAACGGTCTGCCCGCTGCCCCGCCTGCACGATGCCCACCGCCTGATTCTCCAGTTCCAGCACGGCGACCAGATGCTTTTCAGAGTGGCTGGCCTGCTGCAATTCCTGCCAGTCGCGCTCTACCAGCTCGGTCAGGTCGGCAGTCGGCGCTCGTCCATAGCCCTGCGCCCACCAGCGTTGATGCTCGGCCAGGTAGGCGGCCAGCCACAGCCGAACCTGAGATTCGTCGCCAGCCTGCAAGGGCCGGATGCTCACGGCTTCAAGTATTCGCCCAGCCAGTCGAGGTATTCCTGAAGGCGGTGCGCCCGCCGGTCCGGGCGGCCCGAACGGCTCAGCTCGTGGTTCTCGCCGGGGTAGCGCACGAAGCGGCTGGGCACGCCATGCAGCTGGAGCGCGGCGAACCACTGTTCGGCCTGCTCGACGGGGCAGCGCAGGTCTTCGAGGCTGTGAATGATCAGCGTGGGCGTGGCCACCCGCTCCACGTATTTCAGCGGACTCATGTCCCAGAGCCTGGGCACGTCCGCCGAGCGCTGGAAATTGCCGCCCAGCTCGTCGTCCCAGAAGCGCATGCCGATGTCGGAAGTGCCGCCGAACGAGATCAGGTTACAGATGCTGCGGTCGGTGATCGCCACCTGAAAACGCGTGCTATGCGCCGTAATCCAGTTGGTCATGAAGCCGCCGTAGCTGCCGCCCATGACGCCGGTGCGCGCCGCATCCAACCTTGGCTCGGCGGTCAGGCAGGCACCGAAGAAGGCCAGCAGGTCGGCCTGATCGACGGTGCCCCAGCGCCCCCTGATGTCCTCGCTCCACGCCTGCCCGTAACCCACCGAGCCGCGCGGGTTGCTGTAACACACTCCGTAGCCCGCCTGGGCGAACAGCTGAAACTCGTGCATGAAGCCGTGCCCGTAGGCGGTGTGCGGCCCGCCGTGAATGTTCAGCAGCGCCGGTGCGGGCGCGCCACTGGTCAAAACCTCACCGGGCGGAAGCAGCACCCAGCCCTCACCTTCTCCCAGCTCAGTCTGAAACGTCACACGCATCGGCGCGGCGGGCACGAACGGCAGGTGCGCGGCGCAGTCGGTGACCCTGACGCCGTTCAGGTAAACCTCGGTGACTTCGGCAGCACTCTCCGAGATGTGCGCCAGCCCGCCCTGCGAGGCCGTGAACCCGGTCACCACCCGCTGCGGGTCATGCAGCTGCACGCTCACCTCGCCGGCGAGCGTCACGCCGAAC
>JANXWI010000247.1 GCA_025351205.1 Deinococcus sp. | reverse complement strand
ACACTTTTCCGGCGACGTGTTTCACCCGGCCTCCTGACCACAGGGTCACGGCGGGATGTACCGGACACAGCCGCCTCATGGCAACAAAAAAACCCCGCCTGAGACGAGGTTTTCTTTCTTCTGGTGCGGATGCCCAGACTTGAACTGGGGACCTCACGCTTATCAGGCGAAACATCGTCTGTTTTTCCTGGTGTACTGGCTTGCATTGATTGGTATTTCTTCCGCACTCAGAGGGCGTTTATCCCAGTTATGCCTAGAGCTGTGTGTAACCATGTTACGCCAGATGCTGTCTCGTTTGGGTATCGTTTGGGTCCAAAAGTGAGTTCTGACAATGACGTTCCAGACACACGACTGGAGCTTTGTGTCATAGTACCAATGCTTCCCCGGAAGTCACCGGCGGTTCAGGCACAGTAACTCATGTTGAATTGGGGTGGCTCCTACTGCCTGACGCAAGCTCGTACAAGACATGCCAGTCAGCCGTGCTCATTTCCCTAGCAGCAGTCCAGCACGCTGGGTACGGCTGACTTCATGCACATGACCCCGAGCAACTGGCCGCAAAGTCAAAGATGCTCATCGGGTTTCCCTGGTAGACTCAAAGCCACCAGGGGGGCCGACCTATGGAGTTCAAGTCCAGATCCAGGCAGGCAGACGACTCGCTGCTCAAGATCAACAGGCAGGGTGACCAGCGGAGCTTTGGCCCTGACCTGTACAAGCCTCGCCTGACCCCCCAACAGGTCGCCCACCAGCAGGCGCAGAGCGCCGCCGTGGTGCAGGCCAGCCTGTCGCTCAGAAGAGCGCAGCAGGAACAGCAGCGTCAGGTCTCCCCCCAGCAGTTGGGGGCCTTCACCCGCCTTGCTGAAGCTGGGCCTGCACACATCCAGCGCCAACAGCAGCGGGTTGCCCCAGTGTTGCAGGCCGCCGAACTCCGGCAGCATGACGGCCTGGCCGTGCAGCGCACCCAGGACGAGCTGGGCACGGTGCAGCGCAGCGTGCAGGCCAGCAGCCGGAACCTTGCCGCCTACGGCCTGGCCCCGGCTGGCCCGCTGGACGTGATCCAGCTTCAGCGCGAGGAGGATAGGCAGGCCGCACGTGCTCCGGTTTCACCACTACCTCTCAGCCCGGTGCAGCGTCAGGCCCTGATGCAGCACGCCACGGATGAGATCGGCAGCGCGTTGACCAGAGACGCCCGCTATCTGCCAGCGTCGGGCCGGGCGGACGTGGCGCACGCGGCGGTGCAGCGCTTTGCCCAGCAGGGGCTGGACACGGAGGCCCTGCGGAGTGCGATGGTGCAGCGTGCCCCGGACGAAAACACCCGTGAGAGTGTGACCCGGCTGCTGACGGCGCAGCGCCGTCAGGACACCCAGGCCCAGGAAGACAAGGAGGAACGAGACCTGCTGCTGGCCCATCACGGGCTGCAACGCCAGCTACACGCAGCCCAGGCCGAACACGACGCGGAGCAGGGCCAGGGTCTGAGTGAGCGCATCCAGGCCAGAGTAGGAGCGGGGCACCCGCTCCCGACAGAGGTGCGGCGTCAACTGGAACTGGGCCTGAACGCTGACCTAAGCAGAGTCCGTATTCACGACGACGCCGAAGCCGACAAGCTGGCCAAGAGTCTTCAGGCCGTGGCGTTCACCAGCGGGCAGGACATCTTCTTCCAGGCGGGCAAGTATCAGCCCGGCACCCCGACGGGCTTCGCTCTCTTGCTGCACGAAGGTACGCATACGGTGCAGCAAGAAAGGGGTCAGGCCAAACCGGGCATCGACGCCGACCCTGGGCTGGAACAGGAGGCCGTGGTCAACGAGGGCAAGGTCGCAGAGGTCACCACAGCTGAGGGTGCTTCTCCTGAACGGCAGTCAGGCGCTCGGCAGACCGTTCCGTCCAGGCCAGCGGTGCAGCGCAAGGTGGCCAGCCTGGGAGATCTGCCCGTTCAGCGTCTGGCCGACAGTCCCCCGAGCTGGCAGGTCACGGCCACCTCAGCGCAGCTGGAGGGCATGGTCCACACCCAGCTGCCCACGTTGCTGCGGAACATCCAGATGGGCATGATGCTCGACCAGGGGTACTACCAGAGCCGGAACCGGGGCCGCCAGGTGCCGATCACGCCCTCCGGCCAGATCTTCCTCGATACCCTCGACCATCTGCCGCTCTCTGCGGCGTCCAAGGTTCACGTTCTGCAAGCCGCCATCGAGGGACCCCACCTGCCCGACACCGTCCGCAGCGACCTGATCCAGG
>JANXWI010000214.1 GCA_025351205.1 Deinococcus sp. | reverse complement strand
CCGTTGCGGTAGATCTCACCGAAGATCATGGCGGTCACGGTCCCGGCGTCTTCGGACAGGTCGAAGCGGGCGATCTCCGCGCCGCCGTCGGCGTTGAGCACCCGGATGTAGCCCTTGTCGACCATGCCGAAGTTCTGCACTCGCTCCTTGCCCTCGTAGATCACCACCGTGGCGACCACCTTCTGCACGTCGGTGGGCAGCTTGTCGAGGTCGATGCCGATGGTCTCGTCGTCGCCGTCGCCCGCGCCGCTGCGGTTGTCTCCGGCGTGAACCACCGAGCCGTCCGCCGACTGCTTGTTGTTGAAAAACACGAAGTCGGCGTCGCTGCGGACCTTGCCCGCGTCGTTCACCAGAAACACCATCGCGTCGAGGTCGAACTCCTTGCCGTCGGTCTTGCGGGGGTCCCAGCCCAGGCCCAGCGTGATCTTCTTGAGTCCGGGGGCTTCCTTGCTGAGCGAGACGTTTCCGCCCTTGGTCAGTGATACGGCCATGATGTGCTCCTAGAGGGTGTGCCAGAGAGAGGCTTCGGTGGTCTACACGGTGGGCGTCTGAACAGACAGGTTCCCTGCGCCAGGAAAGCCCGTCCTGGGCAACCTGCCTGGGAGGGCGACTGGACATGAGGAATGAACCTGACTCTCAGTATGCCGAGAGACCTCTGTGGCATGGATATCATTCACATTTCAAAAACATGAAGGAAAGGTATAGCCCGGCAAGCGGTGCCGATAGGCAAGGTGGCTTAGTTCCCGCTTCCTCTGCTACGCTTGAGCCACACCAGTAAGGAGGTGCTGTCATGAGCGAGAATATCCAGATCGGCCTGCCCGTCCAGAACGCGACTGTTTTTCAGAGCGTCACTGTTTTTCACACGCCGACCCTCATCCACCGGAGCGTACATGCTGCACCCACCGCTGTTTTTACCGATTGCACAGTTACCGGTTCCCCGAACCTATAGTCCACTGAGAAGTCCTCAATGAGGGTTGCGCTGTGAAGGGCCGCAACGACGTGCTGCTCGACGACGTGACCGGAAACCCCCGGCAGCGCATGGAGCAGAAAGCCCACAAGGTGCAGGGCCGCCGCCGTCAGCGCGACATGACCCTGCCGGGTGCCGACGTGGAGGCGACAGACGCCGACCCGGTGCTGCTCAACCTGCACAAGCTGGGCTACATCACTGAGCTGCTGGGAGAACTCAAGAGCGGCAAAGAGGCCACCGTGTACCTGGCACGCGGCCCGCACGGCCTGATCGCCCTGAAGATCTACCGCGACCTGGAGGCCAGGAGTTTCAAGAAAGACGGGCTGTATCAGGCCGGGCGCACGGTGACCGATGACCGCATGGCGCGGGCCATCAAAAACCGCACCGCTGCGGGCGTCAAGGCGCAGCAGGCGATGTGGACCGGGGCCGAATACGCGATGCTCTGGCGGCTGTGGAGTGCCGGGCTGAACGTGCCCGAGCCGCTGGTGGGGCCGGGCGTCAAGGCCTGCGCGGCCACCTCGCCCGCAGTTCTCATGCGCTTCATCGGCGACGAAGACGAGGCCGCGCCCAGGCTGAGCGAGGCGGTACTTACGCCGGAAGAGGCCCAGGTGGCCTGGAACGGCGCGCTGGACGGCATGGCGGCCCTGCTGCGGCTGAATCTGGTGCACGGCGACTACAGCACCTACAACCTGCTGTGGTGGGAGGAAACAGTCATGATCATCGACTTCCCGCAGGTCTCGGACCGCGAGAATCCAAACTTTCAAAAATTGCTGGAGCGCGACGCCGAGAGCCTGAGCAAAAGCTTTCTGCGGCACGGCGTCCGGGTGAGCGGTGAGGCGACCCTGCGCGAGGTCCAGAAGCGGGCCGGGCAGGCGGGACCGGAGCCGAGGGTGCAGCTGCCTTAAAGTTGACGCGAACGGTTGTACCCATGCTTTAGCTCCACATCTTGACGGCAAGAACACGGCGTCAATCTGCCACAGGCTGTGCGGCACTAAGTATCGGGATTTGCCTACCCACGTCCTGCGCAATTTGGACACGCCAGAAGAGTGGCAACGATGAAACAGGCTTCAGAACAGTTCCAAGAGTCGCCAAGAGAGTAGGCTTGAACTACCATGTTCACTTTCTTGCAGCAGGTAATCAAATGACCCGTTCTCGAAGAACAGATCAACCATTCAGCCCGCCGATGTACGAACACACCGAACGTATTCCGGCCCTGCCGTGGTTTTTTGTCGCATTAGCAACGTTCAGTCTATGCGTGCAGGCGGTTACAGAACACCAACTGACCTCCAATTCTGTAGTGTTGTTGGGCATTCTCGGGGCGCTTGCTCTACCCGTGCTGATGCTGAGCAGCATGACAACCCAGCTTGAGAGCGGCGTTCTGAGCGTCTGGCTTGGCCCAGGACTGTTGAGACGCCGATATCAAGCATCTGGCATCCGGGCGATGAACCTCACCGAGGTGGGGATGATGGCGGGTTTCGGTGTCAGAATGCTGCCAGCTGGCTGGCTGTACCGAATCGGAGGTCACACAGCCCTTGACCTCCTGTTTGAGGACGGACAGCGGCTGATGATTGCCAGCGACGATCTTGACGGATTGCAGTCTGCCCTGATGGAGACAGGCTGAGACGGTAAAGGCCACTCGGGAGTATCCAGGGATAACTTAAATTGTTGTACTGAAGCCCGTAATCAACTGCTCACCTGTATTGTTCCGCTCAGCTCCACCTCTCGGCGGGCCGCGTAGGTGTTGTGGATCGGCCCCTCGTGACCGTTCAGGGGTTTGCCCGCCGCGCCGCGCCTCCAGGCCATCAGTTCGCTCAGAATGCTCATGGCGACCTCCTCGGGGGCCTCCGCGCCCAGGCTCAGGCCGACGGGGCTGTGAACCCGCTCCAGCTGGGCGGGCGTGGCGTGCAGGCCGTCCTGTTCAAGCGTTTCGAGCAGCTGGGCGTAGCGGCTGCGCGGACCCAGCATCCCGATAAAACTGGCAGGGCTGTTCAGGGCGTGCCACAGACACACCCGGTCCCGGTCCAGATGGTGGTTCATGATGATCACCTGGGTGCGCGCTGCCAGCTCCAGGCGGCCTTCCAGCTCGTCGGGGGCCAGCGGCAGCAGCGCCGCGCCGGGAAAACGTCCAGGGGTCAGGTAGGCCTCGCGCGGGTCCACCACCGTGACCCGGTACCCGAGCATGATGGCCTGCGCACAGAGCGGCTGGGCGTCGTGTCCCGCGCCGTAGATCAGCAGTTCGGGGGCGGGCGCGTTCACGTCTATGAACACCTCCTGTCCACCTGGGGCCGTGACGGTGGCGGCGCGGGGGTCACGGGTGTTCAGGCGGGCGCGGGCGGCAGAGAGCGCGAAGGCGTGCAGCGCCGGGTCGGACAGCTTACCCTGGACGCTCTCGCCCACAATCAGCAGCCGCCCCTCGCCCGCAATCGGCACACACAGCGCCGCCGCCTCACCTGTTCGCAGGGCGTCCAGCCACGCCAGCGTCACGGCGTCCTGCTCGACCCGCTCCAGGCGCACGTCCACGCTGCCGCCGCAGCCCAGGCCCAGGCCCCAGGTGGCGTCTTCCGAGAGGTCGTAATGCACCACTTCCGGTACGCCAGACTCGATCACGCCCAGCGCCGACTCGACCACCTCGCCCTCCAGGCAGCCGCCCGACAGCATGCACACCTGCGAGGCGTCGTCGAGCACCAGCATCCGGGTGCCCTCGCGGCGGTACGCGCTGCCCCGCACCCGCACCACCGTGGCGATGGCCGCCCGCTGGCCCCGCTTCAGGGCGGCGTCGAGGGCAAAGAGCAACGTCCTTGTTTCGGCTGGATTCATTTTGCAGGCATGCTAGCGCGTCTGGCAGAACCCGGCGCAGGCGGGATCACGTTCTTGCCGCTCGCCTTTCCTGGTCCATCTATCTTCACCCCTGTTCGGCCTCCCAGCGCGCAAGCGTGCCTCGTGCCTGCCGGGCGTGCAGTTCCTCGATCATGCGGCCCGCGTGCTGCATCACGCCCAGCCCCTGCCCCTGCGCCTCCTGCCAGGCGTGCAGCAGCTCACGGGCGGCCTGCGCCTCCTGTTCAGACACG
>JANXWI010000203.1 GCA_025351205.1 Deinococcus sp. | reverse complement strand
CGAGGTCGAGGCCGCCGACGCCGCACTGGGGGAGCTTGGGAAGGAGCGCGAGAAGCTGTTCCGGCGGCAGAAGCAGATTCAGGGCAACCTGACGCCGCTCGGCCAGAACGGCGACGAGGGCAGGTTAAGGTCGAGGCTGGTGCGCGAACTGGACGCCTCCGAGGACAGACTGCGCGAGATCGAAACCGAGGTGGGAGAGTTGCACGCCCTCAAAGCGCAGAAAGAAGCTGGCGCAGCCGAGGCCACCTCGGCGCTTGAGAAGAGTTGAGTTCTGAATAAGCCTTGATCTATTGGATTGCTCAGCCAGCTCACCCCCTCCCAACCTCCCCCCTCAAGGGGGAGGGGCCAAAGATAAAAAACGCTTACTCTCTGAATCGTCGCGCGTGAACAGGTGTTGGATTCATTTCCGCAACTCCGCCAGCTGCTGATACAGCGTTTTCTCCTGTTCGCTCAGCGTGGCGGGCAGGGTCAGGTTCAGCCGCGCGTACAGATCGCCCGCGCCCCCTGCCTTCCTGGGCCAGCCCTGCCCTTTGAGTCGCAGTTGCCGCCCACCGCTGCTGCCCGCCGGAATGTTCAGCGTCACGTCGCCCTTGAGCGTGGGCACGCGGGCATGGCCGCCCACCGCCGCCACCGTCACGGGCACGTCCACGGTCACGTTCACGTCGTCGCCGTCCAGCTCGAAACGGGCGTCTTCCAGCACCCGCACCGTCAGCAGCACGTCGCCGCCGCCCGGTCCCTGGCCGCTCAGGCGCAGGCGTCCGCCATCGCGGGTTCCGGCGGGCACCCGTAATGAAATGCGCTTGCCGTCCACGTTGATGGTCTCGTCGGAACCGCTGTAGGCTTCCCTCAGGCTCACCTGCAACTCGCCCTCGACGTTCTGCACGAACCTGCGCCCGCCGCCGATGCCGCCGCCCCCCATGCCGCCGCTGCCCAGCAGGTCCTCAAAGTTGACCTGGGTGCCGCCGCCCATACCCCCCATGCCGCCGCGCCCGCCGCCCCGTCCGAACAGCCCCTGGAAGAAGTCAGAGAACTGCGAGCCGTCCACGCCCCCGAAACCGCCGAAGTCAGCCCCGCCGCCCGCGCCGCCATAGGCCCCCGGCGGCACCTGCCCGGAGTGGCCGTAGGTGTCATACACCTTCTTCTTCTCGGGGTCGCTCAGCACCGCGTACGCCTCGCCCATCTCCTTGAATTTCTCGGCGGCGCTGGAGTCTCCCTGGTTCTTGTCAGGATGGTACTGCTTGGCCAGTTTGCGGTAGGCGGACTTGATCTCGCCCTCGGAGGCGCTGCGGGTCACGCCCAGGGTGTCGTAATAGTCTCTGTAGGCCACGGCACTGCCTCCTGTAGGGGCTGAGATTCAGGACTGCGGTTCGGCGGGCGGCGGCGTCTGATCTGGCGCGTGCGTCTGCCGTTCCAGGGCGTCCGGGTGCTTGCGTAGCATGAACAGGTACAGCTCTTCCACTTTGCTGCGCGCCCACGGCGTTTTGCGCAGAAACTTCAGGCTGCTGCCCACGCTGGGGTTGTCCTCGAAGCAGCGGATTTTGACCCGCCTGCTCAGCTCTTCCCAGCCGTAGTAGCCCTGAAGCCGCTCGACGACCTGTTGCAGGCTGACGCCGTGTAATGGGTTAGGGCTGGTCATCACTTGCTCCACGCTTAACAAGGATTTCAATGGCAGCTCCGAACTGGTAATTTTGTGCCAGCTTCAGAGGAGTCATCCCTACTTTCTTGCCGTCAGTCAGGAGCGGGTCTGCTCCATACTTTAGGAGAAGTTCTAGCATAGCGGTTTTAGGTGGAATCTCGCATTGATTGAATGCGTCGGCTTCAGCGTCAATCGTGTGCATTAGCGGTAGCCAGTGCCGGGAATCATTTGGATTAGCTCCTTTATCAAGAACTAATTTCGCAATATTGAGAATGTGTGTTTGATCATCTGACGGAGAATGTTCTATCACTGAATTAATTATAGGACACCATTCTTCGCTAGGCAGATAATTAATATCTTCAATCCTTTTTAGTGTAGGAGATGCATACATGGATAGCTTTGTTTCCTCAAAATGTTGAATAATCCACATGACTAACTTATAAAGCTCCTGCTGATCTTCATAGCTGTCGAGACATTCTTGGAATAGCGCCAGGTCGTCTTGTTTGATTGCCTTGATCAGCAGAACTTCAGTTAGTGGTATAGCGTCCTCCTGCGAAATGGTTTAACCTTTTTTACTTACAACCACGCGGGCGGGCCGCACCAGTCTGTCGCCCATGCGGAAACCGGTCTGGAACACCTGCACTACCGTATCGTCCTGCTCGCCGGGCACCACCTGAAGCGCCTCGTGCCACTGCGGGTCGAAGGTCTCGCCCTCCTTGCCGGTGGCCTGGAGGCCCAGCTTCTCGAAGACGCTCAGCACCTTGTTCTGCACGTTCTGCATGCCGGGAATCAGCTTAGCGGGGTCGGCGCTGCCCATCTCCAGGGCGCGTGACACGTCGTCGTACACCGGCATCAGCGCCTCTGCGGCGTCGGCGGTGCCTTTGGCCTGGGCGTCGGCGGCGTCGGCAGCGGTGCGGCGGCGGAACGATTCGAAGTCGGCGGCGAGGCGGGCCAGGCGGCCCTTCAGGTCGTTGTTCTCGCGCTCCAGCTCATCGGCCCGCTGAAGCTTGCCCATCATCTCCTGCACGCCCGCGAACATGTTCGGGTCGAGGCTGGAGGGGTCGAAATCGCCCAGATCACCGTCACCCAGATCGCTGTCGTCGTCGGTGTCCGCGCCCATGATCTCGGCGTCCAC